>NZ_DLOE01000031.1:0-74613 GCF_002479615.1 Arsenicicoccus sp. UBA7492
CGCCCAGCGGCGTACTCGGCGATCTGCACGGCCGTCGCCCCCGACTTCGTCCGCACCCGCCTGATGAACGCCACACCAGGAGGCTAGACGCACCCAGTTAGTGCGTGAAACTGCCCAACCCCCAGGAAATCACCACAGGTCAGCGGTCCGTCACCTCCAGATCCCGCACTACCTGTCCAAAGTCAGGGCCCCGTTGCTGAGGGTCGATGACGTCGTCTGCCACGACAGCGCCGCCGTTCACGAACGACAACGCCACCGCCCTCGCCGCCCTCGACACGCGGGGGGTACCCGACGACCTGCCCAGACTGCCCTATGCCGCTAGAGGCGACCCCCACCGTGGGGGAAATGCGAGGTGGACCCTATCTGCCCTGCAACGGCGGTGCCGCTGGGGCGGTATCGATGGGGTGTACCCCATCCCCCAGCACCGTGCGTCGGCGTGCGCGAGCTGGTGAGCCAAAAGCCCCTCCTCGCGACCGGTGGATTACGGAGGGCGGCGAGTTACCCGAACGGACCCCACGCGGCCCTACGGCGCGGCCTGACAGCCCGCGCGACGAACCTCGGGACACGCACCTACGCCCACCGGATGCGCGACCAGACGCAAGGCCGTGAGCGTAACCGAGAGCCCGGGCGGTAGGTGCAGCAGCCCCCCCCCACCGGAATGAGTGGCCGCGTACACTCTCTAAATTCGATGACTATTTGAGGTGTACGCGACCACTTTCGAATCTAGGTCTACTGTCGATTGATTCTGTCGACACGGGTGGTGTCAACTTCAGTGGAGTCCCGTGAGCGTAGGTGGCCAATTCTCTATCGAATCAAAATTACTAGTACAGATAGAACAGCCACTAGTACAATCAGTTCGAACGCGGTGATCTCAAACATCAGGCATTGCCCCTATCGTGGCGTTCGGGCCGGCGGTCCGCAAGGTGATCTACACGACGAACTCGATCGAGTCGTTGAACTACCAGCTGCGCAAGATCATCAAGACCCGCGGCCACTTCCCCTCCGACACGGCCGTCATCAAGTTGTTGTAGCTGGCCATCCGCAACATCGAGGACCGCCGAGCCCGAGAACGCGCCAAGGAAGCCGGCAAACCCCGCGACCAACGCAAAGCCAGCGGCCGCCTCGTCGAAGGATCCACCGTCCACGACTGGAAAGCCGCCCCGGGCGAGCTCGCCCTCATCTACCCCGGCCGCTTCACCGCCCACCTCTAAACCCATTGAGAACCATTCCATTTACACAGACAAATTGACAGGCTCCGCGACACGACCGGGGTCATCTTCCACGCCGACCTCGGCTGCCAGTACACCTCAGACCAGTTGGACCGTGCCGGGGTCAGCCCCGGGTTTGGTTGACCTGTCAACCAAACCCGGGCAGACCCTTCCGCACGCTGCTTGACATAGGGGACTCAACGCCCTGACGGAGCGCATCAACGGCCTGTACAAGACCGAGTGGATCCGCACGACGATCTTCCACGCCGGGCCGTACAAGACCGTTGGCAACGTCGAGTATGCCACCGCCGGATGGGTCAGCTGTTACAACCACCGGCGCCTGCGCAGCGCGCTGGGCTACGTTCCCCCGACCGAGTACGAGATCGCCCACTACGCTGCCCTCAACCCCGAGCCGCAGCCCGCATGCGAGCGGCAAAGACCTCAGGCGGTTCACCCACCTTGCCGTCAGCACGCTGAAGTGACCCGGTAAGGCATGGGCACAATCGAGGAACTTTGGCGGGCTACTGCGTGAAGAAATATCCAACCAGCATCAAGCTCGTGTATAGCATCGAAGCCAACACCGGCCATACTGACCACTTGTCGTTGCTCCAGGAGATCACCGCCTTGAACATGACCATAATCCCAAGGGCGGCCAAGACTAGGAAAACCCCCATGTCTAGTCGTCTCCTCCTGTGCTCTTGCCAAACTTTCCGACCGCGCGGCCTATGAAACCCGCAGCCGCAACGCTTGCGCATGACAAGGCGACGTCTCCTCCCGATGTTCTTTCTCCATCGATGTAGTTGCCAATTCCTTCCGCGGCTACTCCTGCGATGCACCCTCCTGCGAGAGCAACGCCTAAGCCCACGGGTCCAGCCTTTGAGACCAATCCCAGACCCGCTCCGGCAACCTCGCCAGCCACGTCTCCAACTGCGTCTCCGATGGACTTCTTCCCTGACCGATCAGTGGCGTTGCTGGGGTTGCCTGCGGCGTAGAGGTAGGGGTTGGTTTCGTAGGCGGTGGTGTCGGGTTGGGTGAAGCGCCCGGTGGTGGGGTCGTACCAGCGGGTGTCGGTGCGGTATAGGCCGGTGGCGTCGTCGTAGAGCAGGCCGTGGAACTGGATGCGGTTGGCCTTGGTGCCGCCGTCGTAGTGCTCGTCGGCGACGCGCCACTCGCCGTAGGGGGAGTATCGGTAGATCGCGGCTTCGAGGCCGTGATCGCCGGTTGCGGTGCTGGTGATCGAGCCTTGTCGGTCGGTCAGGTAGTAAAGGCCGGGGTCGGTCTTCCAGTCCCCGCCGTTGGGGGCCCACTTGTAGGCCAGGGGCTTGCCGGACGGGGAGAGCAGGTACTTGGTGGTGCCGGCGTTGTCGGTGCGGGTGGTGTCCAGTCCGATGGGGGATCGCTGCTGGGTGGAACCGTGGTTCCACCACATGAGGTTGCCCTGGTTGCTTTGCTGGACGTACCCGTACTCGTAGCGGTCGCTGGTGTTGGTGGTCATCGCTGTGGCCACGTGGTCAGCGGTCCACTCACTGGCGTGGTTGGGCACCCCGACGGCGGTGTCTCCGGCGGCGGTGAGCTCGTTGCCGTCCGCGTCGTAGGAGAACTTGCTGGCGTCGCCGTTGAGCGTGGTCAGCTGGTCCGCAGCGTTGTACCCGTAGCTGGTGGTGCCGGGCTGCCCGGCACCTCCCAGGTTCCCCGACCGGGTGTAGCTGGTGCGGTTGCCGTTCTTGTCATACGCGTACGTGAACGACGCCGACGCCGCCCCGGCGGGGGTCTTCTCGACCGCGCTGGTCAGGCGCTTGAGGGAGTCGTAGCCGTAGCTGGTGACCGCGCCCTTGGCGATGACCGTGGCGCCGTTGGCGGTGTACCCCACGTGGTCGGTCATGGTCTGCACCTGGGTGCGGTCCGCGCCGGCGGCGGTGTACGTGTACGCGAAGTCGTTCAGGAGAGCCTGGTTCGGCGAACCCGCCTTGGTGCGGGTCACCCGGGAGGAGTTGTCGTAGGTGACGTCCTGCACGACGTTGGCGGGCATGACCCGCTTGTTCTCCAGGCCGTTCGCGTTATAGCCGAACTTGACGCACCCGGCCTGCGAGACCAGGTCCTGGGCGCAGGTGGCGCCGGGGAACCCGGCCGTGGTGACCTGGTTCGCGGCGTCGTAAGTGTACGTGGTGACGTTGCCGTCGGGGTCGGTGGAGGTGGTGACGTTCCCGGCCGGGTCATAGCCCACGGTCGAGGGGTTCGCGTGCGCCGGGGTCTTCATCGACACCAGCCGGTTCAGCGCGTCGTACTCCAGCGTCGACTGGTTGTAGGTGACGTTCCCGTCGGCGTCGTAGGTCAGATAGTTCGTCCACGGGTTCCCCGCGGGGGTGTCCGGGATGGAGTAGCTCACCTTCCGGTCCTGGTTGTCCCAGGTGTACGTGATCCGGTGCCCGCGGCCGTTGACCGAGGCCGTCATCCGGCCCAGGGAGTCGTACTCGAAGGACTGGACTCCCAGCGGGGACGGGGGCGTGATCTTGGTCAAGTCCCCGTTCGCGTTGTACGTGTACCGGGTGACGTTGCCGTTGCCCTTGGTGATGGTGCACAGCTGGCCCGCGAACGGGGAGCAGTTCTTCGTGCCGTCCGTCGAGCCGGGCACGCTCCACGTGTACTTCAACGCGGCCCCGCCGGTCGCGGTGGTGTCGGTCTTGCTGGTCAGGTTCCCGACCGCGTCATAGGCCATCGACGTCTTGTTGCCCGCGTCGTCGGTGAGGCACTTGGGCCGGTCCGGGTTGGCCGAGTCCGTCGAGGCGCACGCCCCACCGGTGGTGTACACCGCCGAGGTGACCGCCCCGGTCGGGATCTGCACCTGGGTCGGGTTGTTCGCCGTGTCCCACGTGTACTTGGTGATGTTCCCGCCCGTCCCGCCAGCACCCATGGCATCGGTCGTGGTCGCGATCATCGAGTTCGCCGTCCACGACGCCGACCGTGCCCGCCCCAACGGGTCGGTGACCTTGGTGACCCGCCCCACCGCGTCGATGGCGTAGGTCCACTTCTTCCCGTTCGGGTTCGTCTGCGTCGAGGACCCGGCCGCGTACGCGAAATCGGTGCCGTTCGCGGTGCCGGTCGCGTTCATCCCCGTCCACCGGTTCACGCGCCACACGCGTCCGCCGGCCTGGTAGCCGATGGTCAAGGTCACGCCACGAGCCGTGGTGATTCGGGCGAGGCGCCCGTTCGCGTCGTAGGTGTAGCTGGTGGTCTCGCCGTTGGCGTTGGTGTCCGAGGCCAGGCGTCCCGCCGCGTCGTAGGCGTACGTGATCGCCCGCCCCGCCGAATCAGTCAGCTTGGTGATCCGCTTGGCCGCGTCGTACGTGAACGTCGACGTGCGGCCCGCCGCGTCGACGACGCTCTGGATCTGTGTGGTCGACCCGTAGTAGAACTTCAGGCCGACCCCGTTGCGGTCGTTGTGCTGGATCAAGTACCCGCCCGCGGTGAACTTCAGCGTCTCTCCGGTGCCGTTGGTACGCACCGACCAGGACCCGTCCGCGTTCTTGATCAGCTTCGCGTTCACGCCCGTCGGCGCCGTCCACGTCGACCCCGACCCGGTGAACGTGGCCCGGAACCCCGACGGGCCCCGGAACACGACCGTGGAGGTCCCGACCTCCAGGCCCACGTCATGCCCACCCGACAGGGACCACTTGCCACCAAACGCGCCCGTGCGCGTGGCCAGGCCGTTGTAGAACCGGTCCCAGCTCGTCCCGATCCCCGGCCCGTTGAACTTCAAGTCCGTCGACCGGACCACCAGATTCCCGTTGGCCACGTTCACCGCGACCGACAGCCCCTCGCGGATCTTGAACTCCTCCATCCCGTAGTGCCCCTGCACCCCCAGACCCGGCGCCGCGACAGCCTCGTCCGGGTCCACCGCCGCGACCCGCTCCGGCGCAGCCACGTGAGGAGCCGCACGTCCACCCGTGGCCTGCACCACACTCTCGAGACCATCACCGCTGCCCTCGTACGTCCACCGCGCCGACGGCGGCGGGACCATCCCCACTGCACCCCTGCGCACCTGACCCGGCGCGCTCCAGCGGCTCTTGGCGACCTTGTCCTTCACCCACCCCGGCGCCTCCGGGTGGGTCGGGGCCTTCTTGCCCTTGTCCCCCGGGTTCGGGCCCACTTTCGACCTCGAATGCCCCGGGGATGGCGGCTTCGGATCCGCCCCCACAGCCCCGGCGGTACCACCCAACGACGTCGCGACCAACGACACCGTCGCAGCAGTCACCAGCACCGACTTCCGAGTACGACCCGTCCACGATGACGAACCAGCCATAACGAGCTCCTCAGGCTTAGACACGCTCAGTGATCACGCAGAACCTGTGTGTCACTGCAACGTGCGCCTCGCACCAGGCCACGTCAACCAGGGTAAACGAAGAATCACCCACCATGGACCTCACCCCCCCCGTGGCGGTCACGACAGCTACCGCCGTCCGTGGACGGCCCCTTCACTGCCCCAGGCGGCGCAGCGCGTATCCGACGCCTTGAGCGGTCATCCCGACGGTTCGCCCCATCTCCGCTTTCGTCTGGCCCTGCTCCCACAGCTCCAGGATCTGCGCGTCTCGACCGGCTCTGGCGGCGGCCGCCTCGACGTGATGCTGCTCCATAGCCTTACGGCCAGCCTCCGACAGACACGCGTCGCACTACACGCGCGCCCGGCGCCCGACGGGCCGGCGCAGCGTCGCGGGTGAACGCAGAGATTCCTCGTCACGGGCGGCGCTAGCCGCCTGACGGTCTCGGGCCGCCTATAGCCGCCACCCTGGCGTACCAACCCTCTCCCGCGCGCTCACGGACATCGCTTCGCGCACGCCGGCCGACGTCAAACCGGCGCCGAGAGGCAGCCCGTGACGGAGCTTGTACTCCCGCGCGGTCAACTGGTGCGCGACCTGCACGTGGTAGCCGAGCGCAGCGCGCCGCAGACCGCACTCGAGGCACAGGGCGGCGTCGCCATCATCGTCCAGGAGACCGTATCGGCCGTGGCCAGACGGCGACCCGGGGGCCGGTTGATCATCCGTCAGGCCGCGACCGCGGCGCTTGCGCGAGTAGTGCAGCCGGCACAGGCCCGCCAGCGGCGTGCGTTCCCTCGCACCCGGGCACCGTGCACGAGGTGGCGTGCCGCCCATCGGTGATCTGCCGGGTCTGCTCGGCCGGGAGCTCCACATAGTGCCGCAACGCGTTCCGGACGACGACGCTCCCAGAGACGCCGTCACGGGTGCCGATGGCGGCGATCGCGGCCCACAAGTCATCCGGCACCACGACCGGGCGCTGCCTGCCGATGCGTTTGGCACCTGCGTGATCACCCATCAATCCGCACGTCGCGCACGGAGCGGATCTGCACGCCCGGCACCTCGTGCACCGCCCGCGCCACCACCATCCGCCACCAGCGGGCCGGCACGGGCCGCTCGAACTGCAGCGACTCGACCAGGTCGCTCCACTCGGGGTCGGCCTCGTCGTAGATGGCCAGCCCCGGGTCACGAGCGCTGCGCAGCTCGTCGACGACCCGGCCGACGGCACGGGCGGTGTAGTCCTCCAAGGTTTCGACCTCGGCAGCAACGCTGCCGGGCACGGGTGTGTCCCCGCCAATCCATCGCCACACTGTGCGGGGGCTACGGCGCAATAGTCGATGCCATCCACCTCCGACGCGAACCGGACGCATGCCTACTTGCCTGCTCGTTGTAGCGTCCAGACCCTGCTGGTCGTAGCGCAGGAGCACCCACCGATCGGTGGGTGCCCCTGCACCACAAACGACTACCGGCCGGACCGAGAGGGCGTCACGGACGACGACAGGGTGGTCTCACCCGGGCCGTCCCAGCCCACGAGCGCGGTCGGCGTGCCGACAGCCGGGCGCGTGACCGGCACCCGCACCGCGAGCGTCCCGCGACCGGGCACCTCGACGGTCCGGCGGCCGAGCACGCCAGAGGCGTCCATCAGCGAGACGTGGGCCACGCCGGCGCGCGCCGCACGCACGGTGACCACGGCCTCGCCATACGCCGGTCTCACCGACTCGATCCAGCCACCGGTGCGCAGGGTCGCCGACGGACCACCCGCGAGGGCGACGTTGTCGACGACGGCCTGGGCCACGGACTGCGGCGAGTCGAGCGAGGACAGCGCCTCGAGCGGGATCACCGGCTCCTTGGGCGTGGTCGAGCGACCGGCCGGCGGCACGTAGCCGTCGAGCCGGACCTGGCCCCAGCGGTAGGGGTCGCCCTGCACGCCGCCCCAGACGGACCAGCCGATGCGGGTCTGACCGGTCTTGTCCTGCGTGTCCGAGTCGTAGGGAAGGACGTTGAGCCCCAGGCGCGCCGGGTCGATCGCGGACGGCAGCTCGCTCATCGGGATGGCGACCTCCGCGGTGTAGCCGGTGTAGGGCTCGTTGACCTTGACGGACCACGTCATCCCGGGAGCCGTCGAGGCAGCCGGGCCCTGGTGGTTGTCGGCGTCGCGCAGACCGCACGCCGGCCCCTCCGCGGTGAACGGCAGGATCGCCGCCTTGAAGGTCGTCGACGTGTTCTCCGAGGTGCCGCGCGGGTCGATCGCGATCTCCAGGGAGTCGGTGCGCCAGTGGCGCTTGCAGTCGTTGGTCGCGAGCGCCGTGCCCTTGGTGTCGTCCACGACCTTGGCCGCGACGTAGAGCGTGTCGGCGTCCCAGCTCACCCAGGCCTGGCCGGAGCAGTCGGCGGCCGAGTCGCAGGCCGTGCCCTCCCACACGCGCGAGATGTCCAGGGCCGGTCCGCCGTACTCACCCGGCGTGACGACGCCGTCGAGGGTGGGCCTGGCCTTGGCCGCGACGGTCTGCGGGACGAGCTCGAGCGCCTGCGGGGTGCTGGCCGTGCCCGTCGAGCTGGTCGTCTCGAGGGTGTAGGCGTAGTCGCCTCCGGGCGCGCCCGTCTTGAGGGTCGCGTCGGTGTTGGTCACGGTGAAGGTGACCGTGGCGCTGGCCCCGGGTGCGAGCGGCCCGTAGGCCCGGCCGGCCGGGGCGACGGAGAAGCCTGCCGGGGGCTTGAGGGTCACCTGGCCGGACTGGGTGCTGCTGGAGGAGTTGGTGACCACGACCGGTATGTCGCGCCGCCCGCCGCTGGCCACGGTGAGCACAGGGGCGACGGTGCCGCTCAGCTGGGGCACCTGGGCCTCGCGGGTCCAGGCCTCGAACTGGTCGACCTGGGGCAGCCACTGCTGGTGGGCGGTGACGGCCGGGGCGACGAGGATCGAGCGGTCGACGTAGCCGCTGCCCTGGGCCGACGTGAGGCGCACCGCGAGGCGCGAGCGCGCGCCCGTGGCCGCACCGCTCGGCGCGGTCAGGGTGAAGCGCACCTGCACCGACCTACCGGCCGCGACGCGGGTCGGCACGGTGCCGGCCTGCACCGCCCACCCGGCCGGGAGGACCGGTTGCGCCCGCAGACCCGTGAGGGCCTGCTTGGCTGGAGCGGTCACCGTCAGCGTGCCGGTGACCCGGCCGCCGGGCTGGATGTCGGCCTGGTCGGTGGTGAGGATGGCGCCGGTGCCGAGCGGCAGGGCGCCGGCGGGACGGGTGAGCGCCCCGGCGATGGCGCCGTCGGCGGCCGTCGCGGCGGCGGACCCCGGCTCGGGGATCGGCACCCGCGACTCGATCTGCGTCATGGTGTCGCAGCCGATCTTGGTCGGGTCGGTCGGCACGTCGGGGAAGCCGCCCCAGCCCTGGGTGACGTACTGCCGCTGGGCCTCGCGCTCCACGGCGGCCCAGGTGCGGCCGTCGGGGGCGCGCTCGCCGCCCCACACGCCGTAGACGTCACGCGTCACGTCCCGCGGCGCCAGCGTCGAGCCGCAGGTCGGGCCGGTGGACGAGGTGCCGGCGAAGGATCGGGTCAGCAGCCGCGAAGGCGCCCACGGCTTGAGCCCCTCCTTGGTGATCTGCTCGGGGAAGCGGCCGGGGTCGCCCGCGGCGCGGTAGGCCTCGACGGCGAGGCGCGCGGCCTCCTGATGGTTGCCGTGGTTGCCCGGCGACGGTGCCGGGTCCATGGTCATCAGCACCTCGGGCCGGGTCTGGCGGATCACCCGGACGGTCCGGGCCAGGGTGTCGTCGTGCCCCCACACCTTGGCGGTGAGCGGCTCGGAGACGGTGTAGTAGAAGTCGACCTTGTCCAGGTTGTAGATGTTGGTGATGCCGGCCTTGCCGACGGCCTTGCGCTCCTCGGCCTCGCGCAGCAGCCCGAGCGCCGGGCCCTCCTCGGGTCCGGCGGCGTTGCCGCCACCCTCCCCGCGCGTGACGGTGACCACGCCGCTCTTCACGCCATACCGCTGGCGCCAGAGCCCGAGCGTGGACAGGGTGCCGGCCTCGTCGTCGGGGTGGGCCCCGACGTAGAGGAGGCCGAGGTCCACCGGGGCGCCGATGGACGTGTCCCGGACCTGCTGGCCGGGGCCGCGGGCGAAGGCCTGGAGGCTGCCGTTGCGAGCGTCGGAGCGAGCGTCGGCGTGGTCGTCCGAGGGGGCGGCGACCGCGCTGCCGATGGCCGTGGTGCCGGCCGTGAGGGCTGCCGTGACGGCGGCCAGGGCGGTGAGTGCGGCGCGTCCTCGTCGACGTCCCGCGGGATGTGGTGCCATGCCGTGCTCCTTCTGGGGGTTGGAGCCGGACTACTCGCGGACGGCGCCCTCGAGCATCCCGGCGATGAAGTGGCGTTGCAGGAAGAGGTAGGCGATGACCACCGGCAGCGCGACGAGCACGGCACCGGCGGCGAGCAGGGTGAAGCCCTGGGTGTACTGGCCCTGGAAGAACGCGAGGCCGAGCGGCGCGGTGCGCAGCCCGTCGTCGGTGACCATGACCAGCGGGATGAGGAACTCGTTCCACGTCCACATGAAGCTGAGGACGAGCAGGGTGGTGATGGCGGGTCGGGCCAGGGGCACGAGGACCTGCCACAGGATCCGCCAGGTCGAGGCGCCGTCGAGGCGCGCGGCCTCCACGATCGAGCGGCTCGAGGAGCGGAAGTAGGTGCGCAGCCAGAAGGTCCCGAAGGCCACCGACTGCGCGATCTGCGGCAGCACGATCGCCCAGATCGTGTCGGTCAGGCCCAGGCTGCGCAGGTCGAAGTAGAGCGGGACCACGATCGCCTCGGCGGGCATCATGATGCCGAGCAGGAAGACGTAGAAGAGCACCGTCGACCCGCGGAACCGCATGGCGCCCAGGGCATAGCCGGACATGATCGAGAGCAGCGTGGCCACCACCACGACGATCAGCGAGACCAGCAGCGAGGTGCGCATGTATGTCGCGAAGTGCCCCACGTCCCAGGCGGTGACGAAGTTGGCGGGCCCGCCCGGAGCGCCCTCGTCATGGCCGAACGCCGCCACGACGATGGTGAGGATGGGATAGAGGGCGAACAGCGAGAACAGCCCGAGGATGACGTAGTTGGCGATCTGCTCGCCGCGGGAGATCCTCATGCGTCACCTCGCTCCACGAGACGGGTGATCAGGAAGGAGATGACGAAGATGACGATCGTCAGGCTCACCCCGATCGCGCTGGCGAGGCCGACCTGCCCCAGCTCGAAGGCCTGGTGGTAGACCTCGTAGGACGGGACGCTGGTCTGGTTGCCGGGGCCGCCCTTGGTGGTGACGTAGACGAGGTCGAAGGTCTTGAGGGCCGCGATGACCGTGAGCGTCAGCGCGACCGAGATCTCGCCGCGCACGGCGGGCAGGGTGATGGAGAAGAGCTCGCGGACCGGGCCGGCGCCGTCGAGGCGGGCGGCCTCGTAGAGCTCCTTGTCGATCTGGCCCATCCCCGCGAGCATGAGCACGGTGACCAGGCCGGTCTCGAACCACGTGCCGACGAAGCCCACCGCGGGCAGCGCCAGGGCGTAGTCGCCGAGCCAGGCCCGGGTCAGGCCGTCCAGGCCGACCGCCTGCAGCAGCGAGTTGAGCGTCCCGTCGGGGGCGTAGATGCGCCGCCACGCCACGGCCACGACGACCATCGCGACGACCTGCGGCAGGAACACGACCGTGCGGAAGAACCCGAGGCCACGGACCTTGGCGCGGTTGAGGATCGCCGCGAGCAGCAGCCCGACGGCGAGCGGGACCACCGCGAAGAAGAGCATGAGCACCAGGGCGTGCGTGAACGCCGCGCGCAGCCCCTCGTCCTGGACGACCTTGACGTAGTTGTCGAGCCCGACCCACGTGCCGAGCGTCAGCCCGTCCCAGTCGTAGAAGGAGATCTGGATCGATCGCACCAACGGGTAGAGCAGGAACGCGGCGTACACCAGCAACCCGGGGGCGACATACGCCCAGGCGATCGCCCGCGGCTCTCCCGGCGGTCCACCCGACCGTCGGGAGAGCCTGCGGGACGAGGAGCTCGAGGCCATCGATCAGCCCTTGGAGGTGAAGTCCGAGTAGTCCTTCTGGAGCTTCTCGAGGGTCTGGTCGGGGGTGGCCTTCTTGGCGAGCATGTCTTGGAGCGCGGCGCCGATGGTGTCGCTCATCGTGGGCGTCGCCCAGTCGAGGTAGGGCAGCAGGCCGTCGTTCTTGGTCGTCGTGTCGAAGGCCGTGAAGACCTGCTGGCCGAGGGCGTTGGGGGCCTTCTGGGCCGCCGTGTCCACGACCGGCAGGTTCTCGGTCTCGGCGATGACCTTCATCGCCTCGGGGGTGGTGATGTGGTTGATGAACGCCGCTGCGGCGTCGGGGTTCTTGGCCTTGTTGGTGATCGCGAAGGGCTGGCCCGAGGCGCCGGTGGTGTAGGTCGTCCCGCCGGCCTGCGCGGGCGGCGGCAGCATGAACTCGACCTTGTCGCCCATGGCCTTGGAGATGTCGGCCTGCAGCCAGGTGCCGGCGATCAGGTAGGCGCCCTGCCCCTTGGTGAAGGCCTGCCAGGCCGGGTCGTAGCCCTGGCCGTTGAAGCCCTGGTTGAAGTAGCCCTTGTCGACCCAGTCGACCAGGGTCGACGCGGCCTTCTTGTTGCCGTCGGAGGTCCACGAGGCGCCGGCGTTGCCGAAGCCGAGCTTGCGGATCTCGTCGGCCTTGACGTTCTGCCCCTGCACGACGCCGAAGACGTGCACGGCCGGCCACTTGTCGAGGTTGCCCAGCATCAGCGGCACCTCGCCCTTGCCCTTGAGCGTTGCCAGCGAGGACTCGAAGCCCGCCCAGTCGGTGGGCTTCTGGACGCCGGCCTTGGCGAGCTTGTCCTTGTTGACGTAGACGCCGACGACCTCGCCGACCTGCGGCAGGCCGTAGAGGTTGCCGGAGCCGAAGGTCTTGGCGTCCGGCGAGTAGGAGACGACCGAGCGCAGCGACTGGCTGTAGCGCTTGTCCCAGCCGTAGGCCTTCATCCACGGGTCGAGCGGGATCAGCTGACCCGCCTTGACGAACTGGCCCATCTGCGAGCGCGTGTTGTTGGCCTGCACGATGTCGGGGGCGTCGTTGCCGGACAGGGCCAGGCGCAGCGTCTTGGACAGGTCGTCGAACGACCGGGAGACGCGCTTGATCTTGATGTTGGGGTACTTCGCCTGGAAGCTCGCGACGTTCTTGGTCATCTGGGCGTTGCCGCCGCCGCGGACCTCCTGGTCCCACACCGTGAGGGTGACGTCGCCGAGCTGGGCGGCGTCGGTCTTGACCGCGCGCTCGGTGCTCTGGGACGACGCCGTGCTCCCGCCGGAGCCGGACGAGCCCGGTGCGCAGGCCGCGAGGGCCGTCCCGGCGACCGCGACCACGGCCGCACATGCCTTGCGATTCATGCTGACTCCTTCGAGAGGGCCGCGGTCACACGTCGGACCGTCGGGCAATGGTGGCAGCCGCCCGACGGACCGCGCTCGGCGGGACGTCGGGGACCAGGTCGTCCAGGAACGAGTATCGACGCAGCACGGCCTTGTGCAGCGCCGTGGGCGACGGGGACTGGCGCTGGGCGTGCCACCAGTCCGCGATGTCGCCCCACCCGGGGGCGGCGAGGGAGCCGCCGAACTGCTGGACCGCGAGCGCGGAGCACAGGGCGGCGAAGGCGAGGCGGTCGTCGAGACGCCAGCCGGCGAGGGTGCCGAGGGACAGGGCCGCGCAGAAGACGTCCCCGGCGCCCGTCGGGTCGATGGACTCGACCCGCAGGGCGGGGACCGTGGCCTCCTCCCCGGTGGAGCCGTCGATGGCGAGCGCGCCGTGGGCGCCGTTGGTGACGACGGCCAGCGGCACCCGGTCGGCCAGGGCGTAGAGCGCGTCGTAGGGGGTGTCCGTGCGGGTGTAGGCCATCGCCTCGACGACGTTGGGCGTGAACGCGTGGCAGCGGTCGAGGGGGTCCAGGACCCTGGGGTCCCAGGCGCCGGTGCCGTCGAAGCCGACGTCGGCGAAGAGCAGCGACCCCTGCTCGCGGGCCTTGTCGATCCACAGCAGCTCGTCCGAGTCGTCGGCCGAGGGCAGGTCGAAGAGCACGGACCGGCTGCGGGGCGGGGTGCCGATGAGGTCGTTGGCCGACATGGGGGCGTCGTGGCCGTGGGTGATCATCCGCCGGTCGCCCTCGTGCGAGACCGAGACCGTCACCGGGGTGTGCCAGTGCTCGAACCGGCGGGACCGGCTGAGGTCGACCCCCTCCTGGTCCTGCAGCGTGCTCCACAGGAAGTCGCCGTAGGCGTCGTCGCCGAAGGCCGCCGACAGGCCCGTCCGCAGGCCGAGGCGGGCGCTCGCCACCGCCAGGTTGGCCGACCCGCCGGGGCACGAGCCCATCCCGTCGGCCCAGATCTCCTCGCCCCCGGCGGGGATGCGGCTGAGCCCGCTGAAGATGATGTCGAGGAAGACCATCCCGTGCAGCATGACGTCGATCACGGGCCCGCCAGGGTGGCGGACGTCCGCGAGCGGGTCGAAGGACGTGCCGGTGGGACCGGTCTGGCCAGTCACGTGTCTGCCTCGCTGTCTGCCTCGCGTCGCTGAGAGGACCAATCGGACGATGGGTCACATGATCGTCCGGGGTGGGCAGGGAATGCAAGCAAAAACGCGCACTCGTTGCACGATCGTGCTCGCGGTTGCGTGGTTGTGAGCGCTAGTCTGGGCGGGTGAAGCAGCTGCGCCAGGCCGCCCTGATGCGCCACCTGCGCGCCCACGGCCTGACCACCGTCGACGACCTCGCGTCGCGGGCGGGCGCGAGCCACGCCACGGTCCGTCGCGACCTGGCCGAGCTCGAGCGTGCGGGGCGGCTCGTCCGCGTCCACGGCGGGGCCCAGCTGCCCCCCGACGACCTGGCTCGCGACGAGCCCGTGCCCTTCGACCGGGTGGCGACCCATGAGCTCCGGCCCAAGCACGCCATCGCCCGGCGCGCGGCGCGGCTGGTCTCCGACGGCGACGTCGTGCTCCTCGACATCGGGACGACCACGATGCTGCTGGCCCGCGAGCTGCGCGGCCGCCGCATCACCGTCATCACCAGCTCGCTCGCCGTCCTCGACGAGCTGCGGCACGACCGCACCGTCGAGCTCGTGCTCCTGGGCGGCACCGTGCGGCGGACCTATCACTCGCTGGTCGGCGTCCTGACCGAGGACGCGCTGCGCCAGGTCCGGGCCACCACGGCCTTCCTCGGCACGAGCGGCATCACGGCCGACGGCGACGTCCTCGACACCACCCTCGTCGAGGTCCCGGTCAAGCGGGCCATGATGCGCTGCGCCGACCGCGTCGTGCTGCTCGCCGACCACGGCAAGCTGCCCGGCCACGGCACCCTGCGCGTGTGCGGGGCGGACGGCATACACACCCTGGTGACGGACGACAAGGCCGACCCGCAGGTGCTCGCCACCCTCGCGGAGCTCGGCACGGAGGTGATCACGGCATGAGACTGACCATCCTGGGCGGTGGGGGATTTCGCGTCCCCCTGGTCTATGGCGCGCTGCTCGGCGACCGGCACGAGCGCCGCGTCGACGAGCTGGTGCTGCACGACGTCGACGCCGGCCGGCTCGGGGTGATCGAGCGGGTGCTGCGGCAGATGGCGGCAGGTCGTCCCGACGCGCCGACGGTCACCGCGACCACCTCGCTGGACGAGGCGCTGGAGGGCACGGACTTCGTGTTCTCCGCGATCCGCGTCGGCGGGCTCGAGGGACGCACCTGCGACGAACGGGTGGCGCTGGACCTCGGCGTGCTCGGGCAGGAGACCACCGGGCCGGGCGGGCTCGCCTACGGGCTGCGCACGCTCCCGGTGGCGTTCGACATCGCCTCCCGGGTGGCGCGGCTGGCACCGGACGCGTGGTTCATCAACTTCACCAACCCCGCCGGCATGATCACGCAGGCCATGCAGACCGTCCTCGGCGACCGGGTGATGGGCATCTGCGACTCGCCGCTCGGGCTGGGGCGGCGTGCTGCCCACGCGCTCGGGCTGCCCGGCGACGCAACGCGATTCGGCTACTCCGGGCTGAATCACTGTGGCTGGCTTCAGACCCTGGTGCACGACGGGCGAGATGTGCTGCCCTCGTTGCTCGCCCAGCCCGAGCTGCTGCTGTCGACCGAGGAGGGGCGACTCTTCGGCCCCGAGTGGCTGCAGGCGATCGGCGCCATCCCCAACGAGTACCTCTACTACTACTACTTCACCCGCGAGGCGGTCGCCGGGATCCGTGGGTCGGCCGAGACGCGCGGCGAGTACCTCCTGCGCTCGCAGGCGGACTTCTATCGCGCCGTGGGGGACTCGCCGGAGCAGGCGCACGAGCTGTGGGTGCGGACGCGCCGCGAGCGGGACGAGACCTACATGGCCGAGGCGCGCGAGGAGGGCGAGGAGCGTGACGCCACCGACGTGGCGGGCGGGGGCTACGAGGGCGTGGCGCTGGCGCTGATGGCCGCGATCGCCCGCAACGAGCGCGCGTCCATGCTGCTCAACGTGCGCAACGGCACCGCCCTGCCCGGGCTGCCGGCCGACGCGGTCGTCGAGGTGCCCTGCATCGTGGACTCGTCCGGGCCGCAGCCGCTCTCGGCCGTGCCCCTCACGGGGCACCCGCTGGGGCTCGTGCAGCAGGTCAAGGCGGTGGAGTCGCTGACGATCCGGGCGGCGCAGGAGGGGTCGGAGTCGTTGGCGCTGCAGGCCTTTGCGCTGCACCCGCTGGTCGACTCGGTCGTGACGGCGCGCCTGCTGCTCACGGGCTATCGCGAGCGGATCCCGGCGCTGGACGCCGTCTTCCGCTGACCTCCCCGACAGCCCCACGATCGTGAGTGTTCGGTCCAACAATCGTGGACAAAACACTCACGTTGTCGGGGGCATTGGGGCTCTGGGCTGCAGCGGCTTTGGGGCTCTGGGGCTGATCAGGTCGTGGACCGTATGACGAGCCGCGGGGGCACGACGACCGACGCCTCACCGGCCGACCGCCCCTCGGCGCGGGACAGCGCCAGCCGCAGCGCCTCCTCGGCCAGGCGTGCCGGCTCCTGCGACACCGTCGTGACGTCGATGCTCGACAGCGCCCCCAGCCGCGTGTCGTCGTAGCCCGCCACCGCCAGCCCCTCCGGCACCGCCACCCCGGCCGACCGCAGCGTCAGCAGCAGCCCGGTCGCGATCATGTCGTTGTGGGCGAGCACCGCCGACGGGGGTGCGTGGCGTGCCAGCAGCGTGGTCGCCGCTCGCACGCCGGCGTCTTCGCTGGGCTCCCCTGGCAGCAGGTCGATCTCGCGCTCGAGCCCGTGCGCGCGCATCGCCCGGCAATAGCCCTCGCGCCGCGTCGCGCCCATCGCGGCATCCCCGCCGTCGACGAAGCTGATCGAGCGGTGACCCCGCTCGAGCAGGTGACCCACGAGCAGCGCCATACCGGCGTCGTCGTCCGCCCGCACCGTGTCGACCCCGGGCGCCGTGAGGTCGGAGCCGACCAGGACGGTCGGCTGCCGGGACCCGAGGTCGGCCAGGGTGGCCGCGTCGACGTCGGGGCTGACCAGGATCACCGCGTCGCACCGCTCGTGGCGGAGGCTGTCGACCGCGGCGGCGACGTCACGACCGGGCGTCGTCGCGCTGAGGACGAGGTCGAGGCCCCGGCCGGCTGCGGCGTCATACAGGCTCTCGACCAGGGCCGCGTGAAAGGTCTGGTGCAACCCGAAGGTCACCCCGACCACCCGGCTGCGCCGCTCGCGCAGCCCACGGGCGCGCCGATCCGGCTGGTAGCCAAGGCGATCCGCCGCGGCCAGGACCAGGCTGCGGGTCGCGTCGGACACGCCCGGCTCCCCGCGCAGGGCCACGGAGACGGAGGAGACGGAGATCCCCGTCTCGCGGGCGACGTCGACGATGGTCACGCGTCCGGCTGCCACGAGCCCTCCTCATCATGTCCTGACAATCTGTTGACAGGCCTGTGGTGGGGGCCTAGCGTTGACTTTACCGGAACGTTCCGGTTCGGTGGATCGACCGGCCGCAGATGCAGAGAGGCATCACCATGACCGACCGCACGAAGCCCCTGTCCGTCGCCGTCATCGGCGCAGGGATGGCCGGGCGCAGCCACGCCAACGGCTGGCGCATGGCCACCACGATGTTCGACCTCGATGGGTTGCCGCCGGTGCGGCTCGCCGCGATCGCCGACGCCAACCTCCCGCTCGCCGAGGACTGCGCGCGGCGCTACGGCTACGACAAGGCCGTGGGCAGCTGGCAGGAGATCGTCGACGACCCCGACATCGACATCGTCTCGATCGTCGTCGGCAACGACCTGCACCGCCCGATCGCCGAGGCCCTGGTGCGCGCCGGCAAGCACGTGTTCTGCGAGAAGCCGCTGGCCGGCACGCTCGAGGACGGGGGCGCGATGGCCGAGCTCGAGCAGGGCGCCGCGCGCGAGGCGGGCGTCGTGACCGGCGTCGGCTTCACCTATCGCCGCAACCCCGCCATGGCCCGCGTCGCCCAGCACGTCGCGGACGGCGACCTGGGGCCGCTGTCACTGGTCGAGGGTCGCTACGACTGCGACTACGCGTGCGACCCGGGCGGTCCCCTGACCTGGCGCTTCACCGGTCCGCTGGGCAGCGGTGCCCTCGCGGACGTCGGCGCCCACCTGATCGACCTGGCCGAATTCGTCTGCGGGCCCATCGAGTCCGTCGCCGGCGGCACCCTGTCGACCCTCGTCACCGAGCGACCCAAGCCGCTCGGCTTCGTCGTCGGCCACGGCGCCGCGCCGGTCTCGGACGAGACGGGCGAGGTCACCAACGAGGACACCGCGACGTTCACGGCGCGCTTCGCGAACGGCGTGGCCGCGACGCTGGCCTGCTCGCGCGCGGCGTTCGGCATGCCCAACGGCCTGCGGCTCGAGGTCTACGGCCTGCAGGGGCGCGCGGCGGTCGACTGGCACCGCCCCGCCGAGTACACCTACGACGACGAGCAGCCCGACGCCACCACCCGCGGCGAGCGCCGCATCATCGCCGGCCCCCACCTGCCCTACTTCAACGGCGGCTACCCGATGCAGGCCGCCGGCAACGGGGGCGGCAACGCCGAGATGTTCGCCTACGAGTGCCGGGCCTTCCTCGACCAGGTGGCGGGCCTGGACCACGGCACGCCGCCCAACGCGTCGTTCACCGATGCCTACCGCACGATGCTCGTCGTCGACGCCGTCGTGCGGTCCCACCAGTCCGGCGGCGCCTCCGTCGCCGTCCCCGCCCCCGGAAGCGAGCTCTGACCATGAAGTTCGGCGCCTACACCGCCTGCCTGGCCGACCAGTCCCTCCCCGAGATGCTCGACACGCTGCGCGGTCTCGGGCTGACGTCGGTCGAGGTCAACTCCGGCGGCTTCATCCCCGCCCCGCACATCCACGTCGACGGGCTGCTCGCCTCGGCCTCGGCCCGCGAGGACTACCTGGGGGTGTATGCCGACAAGGGCATGGAGCTCACCGCCCTCAACTGCAACGGGAACCCGTTGTCCCCCAACGCGTCCGACGGCCCCAAGCACGCGTCGGACGTGCGCCGGTCGATCGAGCTGGCCGCGGCGCTGGGCGTCAAGCACGTCATCACGATGTCCGGCCTGCCCGGCGCGGAGCCCGGCGCGACGCTCCCCACCTGGGTCGTCAACGCCTGGCACGGCCAGGACCAGGCGATCCTCGCCCACCAGTGGCCGATCGCCGTGGCCTACTGGCGCGAGATCGACCGCTTCGCCCGCGACCACGACGTGCGCGTCGCCCTCGAGCTGCACCCGCGCAACCTGGTCTTCAACACCACGACCTACCAGCGGCTGCTGGACGAGACCGGCGCCACGAACGTCGGTGTGGAGATGGACACCTCGCACCTGATGTGGCAGCAGATGGACGTCCCCACGGTGGTCCGCACGCTCGGCGACCGCATCTTCTTCGCCGCCGCCAAGGACGTCGCGCTGTTCGACGGCGTCAAGACCAAGGGCGTGCTCGACGTCGACTTCGGCGTCGTCCCGCCCGAGGCGGAGGGCAAGGTGCCCGTCGGCTACCACCACTGGTGCGCCTCCTGGCCGCAGGACCCCGCGTGGCGGTTCGTGGCGGTCGGCGTCGGTCACGACGTGGACTACTGGGTCGAGGTGCTGCGCGCGCTCAAGGAGGTGGACGAGGACATGGTGATCAACATCGAGCACGAGGACGCCGCCATGTCGACGATGGACGGCCTGCGTATGGCGGCCTCCACCCTCCTCGAGGCCGCCGCCCGCGCCTGAGCTCGCCCCACCCGTCCCACCAGGATCGTGAGTGTTTTCTCCAACATTCTTGGACCAAACCCTCACGATCGTGGGGTGGGGTGCCCGCCGCCCGTGCGGCGCCGACGAGGGGACGCGCATGTCGCGCTGCACGGCGTGTCGCGCGAGTTCGTGACCCCTCGATGCGCTGGCGCGCGAGTGGGCGGTGGGCGGTTCGGCATACGACCCGCTCGCCCCGACCTGTCCCCACGCCCCGGACTCCGGCCCGAGGCCCAGGGCCGGCAAGCCCCACGAGCGTGAGTGTGTCCGCCCCGACGAACCTGTCACGAGTGCCGGACGATCCATCGTTCCATCATGGGTGATCGTGCCGACGCGCGCAGCCGCGCCGCCTCGCGGGTCAGGTGGTCGCGCTCGGCCGCGTTGATCGCCTCCCGCGCCGCCGTCACGTAGAGGTCCGCCGCGACCGCGTCGTTGCCGAGTCGCGCCTGCAGGTAGGCCCGGGCCGCCGTGTGCCGCGGCAGGGTCGCGTCCAGCTCGGCGAGCGCAGCCAGCCCCGCTGCCGGGCCGTCCGCCTCGCCCACCGCGACCGCCCGGTTGAGGCGAGCCACCGGCGACGAGGTGAGGGCCACGAGCTCGTCATACCACTGCACGACCTGCACCCAGTCGGTCTCGTCCGCGCTCCGCGCATCGGCGTGGAGGGCTGCGATCGCGGCCTGAGCCTGCATCTCCCCCAACTCATCTCGCGCGAGTGCGCCCTGCAGGAGCTCGACGCCCTCGGCGATCAGGGCGGTGTCCCAGAGCGCGCGGTCCTGCTCGGCGAGCGTGACCAGACCACCGGCCGCGGTCCACCGGGCGGGGCGGCGCGCGTGGTGCAGGAGCATGAGGGCGAGCAGGCCGATCGCCTCGGGATCGTCGGTGAGGGCCACGAGCTGCCGGGTAAGCCGGATGGCCTCCGCCGCGAGGTCCACCGACCCCGAGTAGCCCTCGTTGAACACCAGGTAGAGCACCCGCAGCACCGTCGCCAGGTCACGCGGCTCAGCACCGAGGTCGACGGTGGCGATGCGGGCCTTGGCGCGGCTGATCCGCTGCGCCATGGTCGCCTCGGGCACGAGATAGGCCTCGCTGATCTGCCGCATCGTGAGTCCCCCGACCGCGCGCAGCGTGAGGGCGACCGCGGACGCCGGGGTGAGCGAGGGGTGCGCGCACAACGCATAGAGCTGCAAGGTGTCGTCGACCGACGTGACCGAGCCCGGCGGAGGCTCCTCGTGGACGAGCTCCTCCCGGGCCTGGCGGGCCAGCTCGGACCGCACGGCGTCGACGTGCTTGCGCCACGCCACCGTCACGAGCCAGGCCCGCGGGTCGCGTGGCGGGTCCGCCGGCCAGACCTCCAGGGCCTTGACCAGCGCCTCCTGCACGGCGTCCTCGGCCGACGCGAAGTCTGCTCCGCGCCGGACGAGAACCCCGATGACCGCGGGGATCAGCTCCCGCAGGTGGGCGTCGTCCATGGGCCGACCCGTCTCGACCCGCTCACTCGGTGACGGTGGGCGCGGACTGCAGCAGCGGACGCACCTCGAGCCACTCGCGGTATGGCGTCCCACCCTCGCCCGGCGCCGCCGACAGCTCGCCCGCCAGCTCGATCGCGCGGTCCTGCGAGTCGACGTCGATGATCATCCACCCGGCGATCAGGTCCTTGGTCTCGGCGAACGGCCCGTCCGTCACCGGCGGCCTGCCCGCCCCGTCGTGGCGCACCCACAGCCCGTCCGGCGCGAGCGCCTGGCCGTCGACGAACTCGCCCGAGCCGCGCAGCCGGTCGGCGAAGTCGTTCATGTACTTCATGTGCGCGTCGACCTCCTCAGGCGTCCAGCGGTCCATCGGCACGTCGTGCTCCGCGTCGTCGGGCTTGGTGCTCCGGTAGTGCTTCAGCAGCAGGTACTTGGCCATGGCTCTCTCCTTGTCGCCGGTGCCGCCATTGTGGCCGCACTCACCCCAGGGACGGAGCCGCGCGAGCCTTCTCGACATCGGCTCGCCGATCCCGCCGTATGCCGTCCGCGCCCACCCCAGCGCCGGCCGCCCCACGCGCGCGGTGCGCCTGCGTGGACGAGAGGACGCGAATGACGCGGAGCCCGGCGTGTCGCGTGACTCTGCGACCCCTCGACGGCGGGCAGGGCGCGGCGACCGCCGTCAGAGCAGGGTGAGCTGCACCGCGCTGACCGCCACGAACGCGGTCACGATCCGCGCGAACCACACCTGGTCGATGCGCGCCACGACCCGGCCCCCGGCCCAGGCGCCCAGCAGCACCACGGGCGCGAGCAGCGGCAGCAGGACGAGGCCTCGCCCGGTCACCAGCCCCAGCCCCACCATGAACGGCAGCTTGACGAGGTTGACCGCGAGGAAGAACCACGCGGTGGTGCCCAGGAAGGTCCACTTCTCGTAGTTCTCGCGCAGGAGATAGAGATTCATGGCGGGTCCGCCGGCGTTGGCCACCATGGTCGTGAAGCCGGCGAGGGCGCCATACGCGCGACCGGCAGCACGAGAACCCTTGCCCGACACGGGTCGTCGCGTCGTCCACAGCTGAATTCCCAGCAGCACCAGCAGGATCACCCCGATCGTGCGCCGCAGGACCAGGTCGTCCACGAGCGCCAGGAAGGCGACGCCGAGCCCCACACCGAGCAGCACCGGCAGGACGAGACGAAGCAGCAGCGCCCGATCGACCGTGTGCCGGTAGGCCCGCGTGGCCACCAGGTCACCGACCAGCAGGAGCAGCAGGAGCGTCCCGGTCGACTCCTTGGCCGGCAGCGCGAGCGCGAACAGCCCGACCGCCACCATCGCGGCGCCGCCGATCGCCGTCTTGGAGAAGCCGACGACGAGGGCACCGGCCGCCAGCAGCGACCACGCGAGGAGGCTGAGCTCCGGCATACGACGTCCTGCTCCGGTCAGAGGTGGTGGCGCTGGGCCTTCTTTTCCTCGGCGTACTCGGCGTAGGCCTGCTGCGTGGACTCCAGCTCGGACACCTCCGAGACCGGCACGTCCCACCAGGCGTGCCCGGGCGGGTTGGGGCCGTAGAGGTTGGTCTCGATGTAGAGCACGACCGGCCCGTCCGCCGCGGCGGCCGTGGCGTAGCTGGCCCGGAACTCCTCGATCCCGTTGCAGCGCAGCACGTCCGCGCCCCAGGAGGCGGCGTTGGCGGCGAGGTCGAAGGGCACCTTCTCGCCGTCGAGACGCCCGGAGTCGCGGTTGCGCATGCGGTACTTCGTGCCGAAGCGCTGCGACCCGCGCGACTCCGAGAGCGCACCGATCGACGCGAAGCCGTGGTTCTGCAGGAGCACGACGATGACCTTGAGCCCCTCCGAGACGATGGTCGCGAGCTCCATCGGCATCATCTGGTAGGTCCCGTCGCCGACGATCGCCACCACCTGCCGGTCCTCGTGGCCGTCGCTGTCGAGCGCGAGCCGCACGCCCATGGCCGCCGGGATCTCGTAGCCCATGCAGGAGTAGGCGTACTCCAGGTGGTACTGCTCGGGGGTCTTCGCCCGCCACAGGGCCTGCAGGTCACCGGGCATCGAGCCGGCCGCGTTGATCACGACGTCGCGCTCGCCCATGAGCTCGTTGAGCGCGCCGAACACCTCGGTCTGCGCCGGTAGCGGCTGGTGGTCGCGGTGGTAGCACTCGTCGATGACCTGGTCCCACTCGGCCCACAGGTCGGCGGCGCGCTGCAGGTATGCCGGATCGGTGGTCCAGCCCTCGAGGGCTCCCTGGAGCGCGGTCAGCGTCTCGCGCGCGTCCGCCACCACCATCGTCGCGCTGTGCTTGGCGGCGTCGAAGGCCATGACGTTGACGTTGATGAATCGCACGTCGTCCGCGGCGAACACGGTGTGCGACGCCGTCGTGAAGTCGCTGTAGCGCGTCCCCACCCCGATCACCAGGTCGGCCTCGCGGGCGAGGGTGTTGGCGGCACTGTTTCCCGTGGAACCAACGCCGCCGACGGACAGCGGGTGGTCCCAGTTGATGGCGCCCTTGCCGGCCTGCGTGTCGGCGACGGGGATGCCGGTCGCGGTGGCGAACGCCCGCAGCACCTCGCTCGCCCCGCTGTAGATCGCGCCACCGCCGGCCACCAGCAGCGGGCGCTTCGACGCCTTGATGGCCTCGACCGCGCGCTGCAGGGCGGCGGGCTCGGGCACGGGACGCGCGACGTGCCACACGCGCTTGGCGAAGAGCTCGACCGGCCACTCGAAGGCCTCGGCCTGGACGTCCTGCGGCAGGCAGATCGTCACCGCGCCCGTCTCGGCGGGGTCGGTGAGCACGCGCATGGCGGCGAGCAGGCTCGGGATGAGCTGCTCGGGCCGGTTGATGCGATCCCAGAAGCGGCTGACCGGCTTGAACGCGTCGTTGACCGACACGTCCAGGCTGCGCGGGTCCTCGAGCTGCTGCAGCACCGGGTCCGGATAGCGGGTCGCGAACTGGTCGGACGGCAGCAGCAGCACGGGCAGCCGGTTGGTCGTGGCCAGGGCCGCGCCGGTGACCATGTTGGTCGCGCCGGGGCCGATGGAGGTCGTGACCGCGAGCGTCTGCAGCCGGTCCTTGGTCTTGGCGTATGCCGTGGCCGCGTGGACGGCACCCTGCTCGTTGCGGGCCAGGTAGTACGGCAGGTGCTGGGTCGCCTGCGCGGACTCGGAGCCCGCGCGCTCGCTCTCGGCGGTCGCGGCCACGTCGTCCTGCAGCAGCGCCTGGCCCACCCCCGCCACGTTGCCGTGGCCGAAGATGCCGAAGCAGCCGGCGATCAACCGCTGCTCCTGGCCGTCACGCTCGGACCACTGGTTGGCCAGGAAGCGCACCACCGCCTGGGCCACGGTCAGCCGCACGGTGGGTGCTCCGGCATACGGGTAGGTCGAGGTCATCGACGTCCTCCTCGGTCTGGTCGCGTCAGGGTGCCGGGACGAGGATGTCACGCACGACCTGGTCGAGCTCCTCGTCGGCGGCGAGGAACTGGCGCAGCGTCTTGCGGGTGGCGCCGAAGGTGTCGAACTCGTCGGGCGTCATGCCGTCGACGTCGTAGGCCCGGCGAAACTCCGGGATCTTGGCATAGAGCTCGTCGACGATCGCCTGGTCGACGGGGGCGCTCATGCGCTCGGGCAGCTCCTCGCCGCCGTCGACGATCTGCTTCTGCCACTTGAACGGTGGGGAGATCACGACGTCCCCACCGACGAACTCCGACAGCTGCTTGGTGTTGCGGAAGGCCGCGGACAGCAGGCGGGCTCGCAGGCCGCGCTCCTGGAAGATGCCGTAGGCCTTCTTGAACGCCGCGACGCCCGCCCACTCGAGGTGCTCGGGGTCGATGTCGATGCCGTCGGCCTCGACGCACTCCTTGAGCCAGTCGTCGAGGCGGCCGCACATGATCGTGACGACGGGGCCCATCCCCTCGATGCTCCTGCCCTCCGCCTCGCGGCGCTTCAGCCCGCGCTCGATGGCCTCCCCGGCGGCGACGGCCTGCGGCACCGTGAAGGACACCGTCACGTTGATGTTGACCCCGCGGTAGGTCGCCTCCTCGATCGCCTCGATGCCGCGACGCGTGGCGGGGATCTTGACGATGATGTTGTCGGCCAGCCCGTTGAAGTACTCCGCCTGGTCGGCGAGCTTGGCGGCGCTGCGGGCGAGGCGCGGGTCGGTCTGCATCGAGAGGCGGCCGTTGCGGCCGGCATACTTCGCGAACGCCGGCTCCAGGAGCCTCGCGGCGTCGATCGACAGCTCCTCGACGACCTTCCACCCGATCTCGGACTCGGTGGCCTCGGGCATCTCGGTGTCGAGCTCCTTGATGCGGGCGCTCCAGCGGGGCAGGTCCGCCTTGATGCAGGTGACGGCGATGACGGGGTTGCACGTGGCACCGACCGCGCCGTACTCGATCGACTGCTTGAGCTCGACGGGATCGGCGGAGTCGTTCCACAGCACGGTGGTCGGGTTGGCCTCCACCATCGAGTTCAGGTTGGTGCTCATCAGATGCCTCCAGTGCACGTCGGCGTGCGGGTGGGTCGCGGTCGGTCGCGGGTACTGCCATTCAAACCGCGTCGTGACCCCATGTCAACCTATTGTCCTTACATTTACACCATCGCGTCTGGGCGAGGATCGGACCCGGCGCCGCGGCGAGATCGGATACTGTGCACGGGTGCCCACGCCGCTGCCCGTCACGCTGGACCGGGCGGCCTCGACCCCGCTCTACGACCAGCTCGCGGCCCAGCTGCGCGCGGCGATCGACGACGGCGTCCTGCAGCCCGGCGACTCCTTCGAGAACGAGCTGTCCCTCGCCGCCCGCCTCCAGGTCTCTCGGCCGACCGTCCGCAAGGCCATCGCCCAGCTCGTCGCCGACGGCCTGCTCGTGCGCCACCGCGGCATCGGCACCCGCGTCGCCTCCCCGGTCGTGCACCAGCGCGACGACCTCACCCCCTTGTATGACGAGCTGGACCGCACGGGCCGCCGCCCCCAGACGCAGGTGGTCCGCCTCGTGCCCGCCCGCCGCAACAAGGTCGCCGCCACGGCGCTGGGGCTCGAGCCACGCGTGCCGCTCGTCTATCTCGAGCGGGTGCGCTGGTCCGACGGCCGCCCCCTCGTGGTGCTGCGGTCGTGGCTGCCGCCGCAGTTCGCGACGCTGACGGCGGCCGAGCTGAGCGAGCACGGGCTCTACGAGCTGCTGGGCCGCCGGGGCGTGGTCGCGGACGTGGCTCGCCAGCGCCTCGGGGCCCGCATGGCCACCCTCACCGAACGACGCCAGCTGCAGCTCACGCGCGCCGACGCCGTGCTGACGGTGCTGTGGCAGTCCTACGCCGCCGACGGCACCCCGATCGAGTACGGCGACCACGCGTACCGGGGCGACCAGTACGTCGTGGACAACACCCTGCGCAACCCCTGACGACGCAACCCCTGACGACGCGGGCACGCGGCGCCCGTCGATCATGCACGGGTCGATCGTGCGAGCGGGGACGGCGAGAGGCCCGGCGCCATGACCCCGATCGGGGATGGCGCCGGGCCTCTCGGCATACGGCTGGTGGATCAGCCTGGGTTGGTCACATCAGCCTGGCGAACGAAGGCCGGTCGATGCCTCTACCCCCGGTAGGTCACTTGGCGGCGACGACGTCCAGCGTGACGTTGGCCGTGACGTCCGCGTGCAGACGCACGGTCGCCTCGTAGGCGCCGAGGGTGCGGATCGCGCCCTTGACCTCGAGCTTGCGACGGTCGACCTTGGGGCCACCCGCCGACGCGATCGCGTCGACGATCTGGGCGCTGTGGACGGAGCCGTAGAGACGGCCGGCCTCGCCGGACTTGACCGGCACCTTGTAGGCCTTGACCTCCAGACGCTGCTTGGCGTCCTTGGCCTCCTCGATCGTCTTGTGCTCGCGCGCCGCGCGGGCCTTCTGGATCGCCTCGACCTGCTTCTCGCCACCCTTGGTCCACTGGGTCGCGAGACCGCGGGGCATCAGGTAGTTGCGGGCGTAGCCGTCCTTGACCTCGACGATGTCGCCGGGGGTGCCGAGGCCGGTGACCTCGTTGGTGAGGATGAGCTTCATGTCAGTTCGTCCTTTCCCGGGATCAGCGAGCGGAGCTCGAGTAGGGAAGCAGCGCGACCTCGCGGGCGTTCTTGACGGCCCGCGCGATGAGGCGCTGCTCCTGGACGGAGACACCGGTCACCCGGCGAGCGCGGATCTTGCCGCGGTCGGAGATGAACTTGCGCAGCAGCGCGGTGTCCTTGTAGTCGATCGTCTCGATCTTGGCGGCCTTGAGCGGGTTCGCCTTCTTCTTGGGCTTGCGCACAACGGGCTTGGCCATTGTGGGACTCCTTGGGTTTGCGATGCGTGGTGCCGCTGGCCTGGGGCAGCGGCTCAGAGTGTGTTGCCGGTATGACGGGCGCGGGGCGCCGTCACCGACGGACGTGCTCGATCCGAGCGTGGTGCGAGGTGTCCGGGCCGATCAGAACGGGGGCTCGTCGTAGGACGGCGCTCCGCCGCCCCAGCCACCCTGACCGCCGGCCGCGGGCTGACCGCCGGAGGGCTGGCCCGAGGGAGCGGCGTTGCCGCCGCCACCGGAGCCACCGCCGGTCGACCAGGGGTCGTCGCCGGAGCCGGCGTTGCCGCCACCCCAGCCACCACCGGAACCGGCCGCGCCACCGGCGCCACCAGACCCGCCCTGACCGCCGCCGAAGCCGCCACCCTGACCGCCGCCACCGCGCTGGGTGCGCGTGACCTTGGCCGTGGCGTAGCGCAGCGACGGGCCGACCTCGTCGACCTGCATCTCCATGACGGAGCGCTTCTGGCCGGACTCCTTGTCCTCCCACGAGCGGGAGACCAGGCGACCGGTCACGACGACGCGCATGCCGCGCTGGAGGGACTCGGCGACGTTCTCGGCTGCCTCACGCCACACGGAGCAGCGCATGAACAGCGTCTCGCCGTCCTTCCACTCGTTGGACTGGCGGTCGAACGTGCGCGGCGTGGACGCCACGGTGAAGTTGGCGACAGCCGCACCGGACGGCGTGAACCGCAGCTCCGGGTCCTGGGTGAGGTTGCCGATGATCGTCAGCGTGGTCTCTCCGGCCATGGATCTCTCCTCGTCGAGTGGGTGGTGGATCGAGCTGTGCGAGAACGACTCAGGCGCCGGGGCGCAGGAGCTTGGTCCGCAGGATGGACTCGTTCAGACCGAGCTGGCGGTCCAGCTCCTTGGCCGTGGCGGGCTCGGCCGTGAAGTTCACGACGGCGTAGTAGGCCTCGGCGTTCTTGTTGATCTCGTAGGCCAGGCGGCGCTTGCCCCACAGGTCGACGTTGTCGACGGTGCCCTTGTCCTTGGTGATGACGGTGAGGAACTTGTCCAGCGACGGCTGGATGGTGCGCTCCTCGAGAGCGGGGTCCAGGATGATCATCAGTTCGTACTGACGCATGCGTTAACCCACCTCCTCTGGTCTCGGCGGTCACGGAGTCTCCGTGACAGGAGGGTGTGCATGACGAACGTCCGGGCGCCCGCGACAGGCGTCGCGAGCACACAGACGAGCCGTCCCAGCCTACACGACCTTGAGGAGGACCTGGTCGGGGGCGTTGCCGGCGACCCCGGCCACGGGGTCGCGCTCAGGACGACCGGGGGCCTCGCGGTCCGGCGGCTCGTCGCGGGCCCGCCGGGTGACGACCCACGCCAGCCAGAGCCAGGCGGCGATGCGGGCCACGACCAGCACCGCGAACCAGCCTGCGGGTAGGCCCCGGTCGGGGTTGGTGCGGGCCGCGATGTGCAGCCACACCCCCACGAAGTAGGTCACCTCGACGGCGGCCCAGACGAGGTGGTCGCGCCACCGCACGCCGATCAGCGCCAGCAGCGGGCAGATCCAGAGGGCGGCCTGCAGGGGCAGGCTCTTGCCCGTGACGGCGACGAGCACGACCAGCAGGAGCGCCACCTCGGCGACGGTGGGCCGCCGGGCCGTGCCGAGGGCGAAGAACGCGGCGACCACGACGGCGACCACCCAGCCGAGCCCGGCGAGCACGGACGTCAGACCGGACGGGACCGCGACGCCGAGCGATGTGATGACGTGCGTGAGGGAGCCGTAGCCCGGCGCGGCCGACGCCCACCCGGTGTAGACGTCCAGCGCTTGGGGGCCGGACAGCGCGACCACGGTCCCCACCACCGCGACGAGGGTTAGCAGGGCCACGCCCGCGGTGAGACCCCAGTCGACGACGCGCCCGGCGCGCAGGCACACCAGACCGAGCGCCAGGACGAGCAGGACGGCCGTGGAGCGGCAGCTGATCGCCAGACCCAGCAGGATGCCGGCCTGCACCGCGTGCCGTCGCCCCCACGCCACGAGACCGGCCACGCCCAGCGTCACCGCGAGCAGGTCGAAGCTGACCAGCCCGGCCGTCACCACGACCGGCGACAGGGCGAGGTGCGCGACGGCCCACCGGGTGCGCGGCTGGATGCGGACGAGAAGCCCCACGAGCAGGACGAGCAGGATCGTGACCAGCCCCGCCCACGCCGCGACGTACACCTGCGCGGCGGCCAGCGTGCGCCCCTGCTCGGGGCCGCCGGGGACGAGCAGCGACAGCGCCCACATCACGACCCCGGTGCCGGCCGGCTGACCCACGCCGGACCCGTGGCCGTAGGCGAAGCCGCCGTCCGCCAGGCCGCTGCTCTGGTAGACGACGGGGATGTCCGAGTAGCAGGCGTGCCAGAACTGGTCCGCCGCGCGCCAGCCCCGCGAGAGGCAGTGGCCCCGCACGAGGACGGACAGGGCCATCAGCACGGTCACCGTGCAGGACAGCACGACCACGGCGGGACGCAGACCACGGCGACCGATGGCGGCATACCGCCCGACCGGACCACCCAGCCACTCGCTGGCGGCCCGGGCCACCGGGTCCTCGCGGGTGGGCGCGACGGTGCGGGTGGGGTCGCTCAGCTGCATGCGCCCATCATGCCCGGTCCGCGTCCGGTCAGCCGGTGCCCGCGGCGGTGGTCGCGCCGACCGCCTGGCTCGGGGAGGGCGGAGCCGGCGCCGTGGGCTGCTGACGTGCCGTCCGGGTCGGCACGGCCGACTGGGTGGGCTCGCTCGGCCCCGTCGGCGTGCCCTGCGTCGGGGCGTCCGACGGCTCGGGGGCCGACGAGGTGGCGGTCGCGCTGGGTCGGCTGGTCTCGCTGGTTCCCGGCGTCCGGGTCGAGTCCGAGGAGCCGTCGGGGCTCGAGGTGGACGTCGAGCGCGGGCGGGTGCCGATGTTCTTGCGGCTGTCGTCGTTGACGCCGACCCGCTCGGGGAAGTCCTTCTCCTCGACGCCGTCCATGACGGTGCGCATGAACTGCGTCCAGATCGGCACGCAGTACTTGTAGCCACCGACGTTGCGGCCCAGCGGGACGTTGGTCCTGCCGTCCTCGGACGGCTTGTAGATCGCGCACCCGGCGGCCAGCTGCGGCACGTAGCCGATGAACCAGACCTCCTTGTGGTCCTCGGCGGTGCCCGTCTTGCCGGCGGCCGGACGACGCACCCGCTGGGCGTATGACGCGGTGCCCTCGGTGATCGGGTGGGTCAGCGCCTCGGTGACGTCGACCGCGACGTCCCGGTCGATGGCCTGCGTGGTGCTCGTCGACGCGGTGTAGTCGACCTCCCCGTCGGTGCTCTTGACCGAGGCGATGATGTGGGGCGTCGCGCGCTTGCCCTCGGCCGCGATCGTCGCGTAGCCGTTGGTGTTGTCGAGCACGCTCGGCGTGGCGGTGCCCAGGGTGTTGGTGAGGTTCTCCTCGACGTTGACCTTGGTGTTGTCGGGGATCCCGGCGTCGACGGCGGCCTTCTTGGTCGCGGCGGGCGTGATGGCGTTGTTGAGGCGCACGAATGCCGTGTTGACGGAGTCGGCCGCGGCCTGGCGCAGGTCGATCCAGCCGTACTGCTGGTTGAACTCGTTCTCGATCTCGTCGGAGGTGTCCGGCACCTGGTAGGGCGAGGAGCCGCTGACGCGGGACCGCGTGGAGTAGCCGTTCTGCAGGGCACCCACCAGCGTGTAGGCCTTGAACGTCGAGCCGGCCGACAGGTGTGCGTCCACCGCGTTGTTGTAGGGACGCTTGGCGAAGTCGGTGCCGCCATACAACGCCTTGATGGCCCCCGTGCCCGGCTCGACCGCGGACATGCCGGTCTGCGCACCCTCGATGTCCTCGGCGGCGCCCCGGTCGGCGATCGCCTCGATCATCGCCTCCTGGTACTTCTGGTCGACCGTCGTGACGATGCGCAGGCCGCCCTTGGCGATGTCGTCCTCGTCCAGCTTGGCCCGGGAGACGAGCTCCTTCTTGGCCAGGTCGACGAGGTAGCCGTTGGTGCCGCCGGTGATCTCGATCGGCTTGGCCTTGGCCACGGTCGGATAGACGGCCTGGGACCGCTGCTGCGTGGTGAGCCAGCCCAGCTCGACCATCGCGTCGAGGATCCACGAGACGCGCTCCTTGCTGCGCGTCAGGTTGGCCGCCGAGCGGGAGGGGTCGTAGATGGAGGGCCCGCGGATGACCGAGGCGAGCAGGGCACCCTCGGCCGGGGTCAGCTGCGAGACGTCCTTGCCGAAGTAGGCCTTGGACGCCGTCTGGATGCCGCTCGCGCTGCGCCCGAAGTAGATCGTGTTGAGGTAGTCCTCGAGGATCTGGTCCTTGCTGCGCTGCTGGTCCAGCTTGACGGAGATGATGATCTCCTTGAGCTTGCGCTGGATGGTCTGGTCGCTGGTCAGGAAGGTGTTCTTGACGTACTGCTGCGTGATGGTCGACCCGCCCTGGGTCGCACCGCCCTCCAGCGAGACCTTGATCGCGCGGGCGATGCCGCTCGGGCTTACGCCGTTGTTGGAGTAGAAGGAACGGTCCTCGGCGGCGAGGAAGGCCTTCTGCACGTGGTCGGGGACCGTGGACAGCGGGACGTTCTCGCGGTTGGTGCCGCCGGTCAGCCGACCCATCTCGGTCTTGCCGTCGGCGAAGTAGACGGTCGAGATCTGCGCCTGGGACGCCGGGTTGGGCTCGGGGATGTCGATCGTCGCGTAGAGGTAGGCGACCCCCGCGGCACCGAGCGCCAGCAGGGCGACGACCGCGAGGCCGAACCAGGTCAGGAAGCGAGCCCATCCGCTGCGGCGGCGACGGGGCTTGCGCACCTTGCTTGGCGGGTTGCCCCCGGGGCCGGCTCCGGCGCCCTGGGTCGTGGCTGGGCTCACGCGATCTCCTTGAGGGTCCGAGGTGGTCGATCCCACCTCCGGTCTGCCCTCCAGTATGACGAACCATCCTGGTCCCGGCCTGGAGCATCGCCGGGACCGGGCGTGCGGTGATGGGTCCGTGCGGACGCGCGGGCCGGGGTGACAACCTGCTTAGGGACATGACAAAGTGCGTCTTTGTCATGTCGGTGACGGGCGGACGGCATACGAGCTGCTCCGGCCACGTGCCCCCGGCACCCAGCCATCCCCACGAGGAGCTCCCATGCCCGAAGTGCGCGTCGCCATCGTCGGCGTCGGCAACTGCGCGACGTCCCTGATCCAGGGCGTCCACTACTACGAGGACGCCAGCCCCGAGGACACCGTCCCGGGTCTGATGCACGTCATGCTCGGCGACTACCACGTGCGCGACGTGGAGTTCGTGGCGGCGTTCGACGTCGACGACAAGAAGGTCGGCAAGGACCTGTCGGAGGCGATCAACGCCTCGGAGAACAACACGATCAAGATCTGCGACGTCCCGACGCTGGGCGTCGAGGTGCAGCGCGGGCACACGCTCGACGGGCTCGGCAAGTACTACCGCCAGACCATCGACGAGTCGACGGCCGAGCCCGTGGACGTCGTCCAGGCGCTCAAGGACGCGCGCGTCGACGTCCTCGTGTCCTACCTGCCCGTGGGGTCGGAGGACGCCGGCAAGTTCTACGCGCAGTGCGCGATCGACGCGGGCGTGGCCTTCGTCAACGCGCTGCCGGTGTTCATCGCCAGCGACCCGGAGTGGGCGGCGAAGTTCGAGGCGGCCGGGGTCCCGATCATCGGTGACGACATCAAGTCGCAGGTCGGCGCCACCATCACCCACCGCGTCATGGCCAAGCTGTTCGAGGACCGCGGCGTCGCGCTGGACCGCACCTACCAGCTCAACGTCGGCGGCAACATGGACTTCAAGAACATGCTCGAGCGCGAGCGCCTGGAGTCCAAGAAGGTCAGCAAGACCCAGGCCGTCACCTCCAACCTGCACGGCTCGCTGGCGGGCAAGACCGACGACCGCAACGTCCACATCGGGCCCTCGGACTACGTCGCGTGGCTGGACGACCGCAAGTGGGCCTACGTGCGTCTGGAGGGCCGTGCGTTCGGCGACGTGCCGCTCAACCTGGAGTACAAGCTCGAGGTCTGGGACTCCCCCAACTCCGCCGGCATCATCATCGACGCCATCCGCGCCGCCAAGATCGCCCTCGACAGGGGGATCGGGGGACCGCTGCTGTCGCCGGCGGCCTACCTGATGAAGTCGCCGCCCGAGCAGCGTCCCGATGACGAGGGGCGGGAGAAGCTCGAGGCCTTCATCGCCGGGTCCGAGCCGCGCTGACGACAGGGCCCGCGTGGCGCGTCAGCGACACGCGGGCCTGAGGAAGCGCGGCAGTCCGGTTCCGTCGCGCTGACGACAGGGCCCGCGTGGCGCTGCCGGAGAGATCGCGGAAACCTGGGCACCGAGGACGGTGCCCAGGTTTCCGCGATCACGGTGCCCAGGTTTCCGCAGCGTCCTGTGGCGGTGGTCTCGTTGACCGCGTGGCACCGGCGCGATGGGTCGCGCGGGCGCCAGCTGGGGTCTACGGTCGAGCCATGCAGCTGGCCGAGGAACTCCTGCTCCTGCTCACCGACGACGAGACGGGCCGGATGAGCGTGCCCGAGCGCGTGCTGGACCTGGCCGTGGCCGGGGGCGCTCTCAGCGAACTGGGGGCGATCGAGCGCGTGCGGGTCGTCGACGAGGACGAGCACGTGGTCGGGTCGCTGGGCGAGCCGATCCAGGCGGGCCGCCTGGTCATCGACGACGAGATGACCCACGACGCCGATCCCGTGCTGGACGGGGCGCTCGAGACCTTCCGCGGGATGCAGGGGCGCAAGCTCAGCAACGTCCTGCCGATCATGGGTCGCTCGCTCTATCCCGTGCTGCACCGTGACCTCGAGGCCAAGGGCGTGCTGCGGCGCGAGGCACCCACCCGGCAGTCGATGATCCCCAGCACGACCTGGGTGGCCGTCGACAGCAGCCACGAGGACTCCGTGCGCACGCACCTGGCGGACGTGCTGCTGCACGACGCCGAGCCCGACGACCGCGCGCGGCACCTCATCGGTCTGCTCCACGCGATCGGCGCCCTGACCGTGGCCATGCCCGAGCTCGAGGACGACCGCGAGCGCGCGCTGCAGACGGCGCTGGAGGTGCGGTCGCTGACGGACGTGCACGGGCCGTGCGGTCGCGTCCTCGCCGCTATCGACGAGCTGACGAAAGGGCGCGCGTGACGACGGAGCCGGCACGCGACCATGAGCGCGGAGCTAGTCGGACGGGCCTGACTCGGGCTGGGTGGCCCACCACTCCTTGAGGCGCGTCGCCGCCTCCTCGCGCCCGATCATCCCCTCGTCGAGGCGGACGGCGAGCAGGTGCTTGTAGGCCCGTCCGAGCACGGGTCCGGGCCGGATCCCCAGCACCTCGGCGATCTCGTTGCCGTCGAGCTCGGGGCGGACAGCGGCGAGCTCCTCCTGCTCCTGCAGCCGCTCGATGCGCTGCTCGAGGCTGTCATAGCTGCGTCGCAGCCGGGCGGCCTTGCGGACGTTGCGCGTCGTGCAGTCGGCGCGCGTGAGCAGGTGCAGGCGCGAGAGCAGCGGCCCGGCGTCGGTGACATAGCGTCGCACCGCCGAGTCGGTCCACTCGCCGTCGCCGTACCCGTGGAAGCGCAGGTGCAGCTCGATCAGCCGTGACACGGCCTTGGTCGTGTCCTTGTCGAAGCGCAGTGCCTTGAGCCGCTTGGTCGCCATACGGGCGCCCACGAGCTCGTGGTGGTGGAAGGACACGCCCCCGTCCGGCTCGAACCGGCGCGTGGCGGGCTTGCCGATGTCGTGCAGCAGCGCTGCGAGTCGCAGGACCAGGTCGGGCCGTATGACGGGCCCACCGTCGGCCGGGGCCGCCGACCCCGGCTGCTCCGACGTCTCGCTCGCCGACGACTCGCTCGGCGACGACTCGTCCCCAGCCGCCGGCGACGGCCGCGAGGGGAGCTCGAGGTCGATGGCCTGCGCCAGCACGGTCAGCGAGTGCTCGTAGACGTCCTTGTGCCGGTTGTGCTCGTCGACCGTGAGCCGCATCCCGGACAGCTCGGGCAGCATCACGTCGGCGAGGCCGGTGTCGGTGAGCACCTCGAGACCGGGGCGGGGGTCGGGGGTGAGCATCAGCTTGACCAGCTCGTCCCGGATCCGCTCGGCCGAGATCATCTCGAGCGACCCGGCCCGCTCGCGCAGGGCGGCCTCGACCGCGGGGTCGAGGGTCAGGCCCAGCTGGGACACGAAGCGCGCCGCCCGCATCATCCGCAACGGGTCGTCGCCGAAGGACTCGGCCGGCGTTCCCGGCGTGCGCAGCAGGCCACGCGCGAGGTCGCCGAGGCCGTCGTGCGGGTCGACGAAGGTCAGGTCGGGCAGCCGCAGGGCCATCGCGTTGACGGTGAAGTCGCGACGGACGAGGTCGTCCTCGAGCCGGTCGCCGTAGGTCACCTCGGGCTTGCGGCTGGTGCGGTCGTAGGCGTCCTTGCGGTAGGTCGTGATCTCGACCTGCCAGCCGTCCTTGCGCGCCCCGATGGTGCCGAACGCCCGCCCGACGTCCCACAGCGCGTCGCCCCAGCCCCGGAGCAGCCGCTCGGTCTCCTCGGGGCGGGCGTCGGTCGTGAGGTCGAGGTCCACGGAGTCGCGGCCGAGGAGCGCGTCACGAACCGGGCCGCCGACGAGGGCCAGCTCGTGCCCGGCGCCCCCGAACCTCTCGCCCAGCTCGGTCAGGAGGCCGGTGACGGGCGCGAGCCGACGCGCCGCGGCGGCGAGCAGCTCGTCGGTGGTGGGGTGGGTGGTTCCAGGCACAGTTCCCCACCTTAGAAGACCGAGGGGGCCGACGTGGCACCGCGACCGACTGCAGCAGGTCTCGTTAGAGTGCTCAGGTGACCACTCCCCATCCGACCAGCCCGGCAGCGCGCTTCCCGCGTCGACTGCCTGCGGTGGAGGAGGTCTCGGCGGGTGGTGTGATCGTGCGGGTCGAGCGGGGTCTGGCGGAGCTGGCGATCATCGCGCGCCGCAACCGGGCCGGCCGCGTCGAGTGGTGCCTGCCCAAGGGCCACATCGAGGGCACCGAGACGCTCGAGGAGACCGCGGTCCGCGAGGTGGCGGAGGAGACCGGCATCGAGGGGCGGGTCATCGCCTCCCTGGGGTCCATCGACTACTGGTTCACCACCTCGGCCTCCCGCGTCCACAAGGTCGTCCACCACTACCTCCTCGAGGCGCTCGGTGGGCACCTGACGATCGAGAACGACCCCGACGCCGAGGCGATCGACGTCGCCTGGGTGCGCCTGGGCGACAACACGACCGAGCTGACCTTTCCCAACGAGAGGCGCATCGCCGCGGCAGCCTGGCAGCGCCTCGCGGGGGACCGGTGACCGGTCGGCTGGCTCGCGCCGGCGCGGCGGCTGTCGCCGCCTTCTCCCTGCTCGGCGGTATGCCGGGGGCGGCCGCCGCAACGCCGGATCGCTCCGTCGCCGCAGCCCCCGCACCCGCACCCGCAGCCCGCCCCGGCGCGGCGGTGCCCGGGCTCACGGTCCGGCTCGAGGAGCTCTCCCCGGCGGTCGTCCGCCCCGACCAGGACGTCACGGTCCGGGTGACGGTGACGTCCACGAGCTCTGGGGCGAGCGGGCCGCTGTCCGCCCGCGTGCTGCTGGGCGGCACGCCCTTCTCCCAACGACAGGCGCTGTCCGCGTGGCTGCACGACGCCCAGCCCCGCTCCCTGGCCACGCGCGAGGTGGTGAGCCAACCCATCGCCGCAGGGGTCCCCGCCCAGGGCACGACGTCGGTCACGCTGACCGTGCCCCGCGCAGCCCTGCGACGCGGCACGCCGTTCGGGACCTACCCGCTCGCCGTCGAGGTGCGCAGCGGCAGCGACCGCGTGGCCCTGGCCCGATCCGTGCTGCCCTGGGTCGGCGCCAACCAGGAGTACGAGCCCCTCCGCCTCGCCTGGATCGCTCCCCTCACCCTCCCGGCCCGGCGCGACCTGTTCGCCGGCAGCGTCGACGAGGTGGGGCAGGCCTGGTCGCAGACCGTCGGCACGGGTGGCCTCCTGCGGCAGCGCCTGGACGCCGCGGTCGGCACACCCGTGACCTGGATGGTCGACCCGGCCGTCCTGACGCCCCCGAGCGCCACCGGTGGCCCCGTGACCGCGACCCCGCAGACGCCTGCGGCCACGACCTCCCCGAGCACGTCCCCCACGGTCTCGGGCGCCGCGTCAGCAGCCACGACCCCTGCTACCACGACCCCTGCTGGGGGAGGCTCGACCTCCCCCGCGAGCCCGCCCACCGGCAGCTCCACGGCGTCGGCGGCGTCGGCGGCGTCGTCGGCGTCGTCGGCATCACCGTCGTCCACGCCCGCGACCCCTTCCGCCCCCGCGCAGACGCCCACCGCGCCGAGCGATCCGTTGGCCGCCGCCAGGACCGACGCGGACGCGCTCACCGCCCGCCTCGAGGCGCTCGGGGACGACCAGCCCGTCTGGTCGCTGCCCGTCGGGGACCCCGACACCGCCGCGCTGCTCCGCGCCGGGCCCGATCCGTCGCTCAGTGCCGTCGTGTGGCCCGCGGGCACCAATCCCCTCACCAGGGCCGTCGGGCGCTCCGTCACCGACTCGATCGCCTGGCCGGCCGACGGCTCCTGGGCCGAGGGACGGACCACCGCGTGGACCCGCACCACCGGTGGCTCGGCCCCCACGGCCGCCGTGGTGTCCACCGACGCGGTGGCCCCGCAGCGTCAGACCACGCCGGGAGCCGCGCAGCGCAGCCCGGACGGCACGCCGCTGCTCGCCTACGACGAGCGCCTCAGCGAGGTCACCGCGGGCGACCCCTCGTCCTCGGACACCCAGATGGTGCAGGAGTTCCTCGGCCAGTCGCTCACGCTGCTCGGCGAGCTCCCCGGCACGCGCCGCACGGCGCTGGTGGCCGTCCCGCGCCGCACCGCCCTGTCCGGACCGGCGCTGCGGCGGCTCTGGTCGGCCACGGCCTCGGCGCCGTGGCTGCGGCAGGTCGACGTGAGCAGCATCCTGGGGCAGGGCGCTCAGGCCAGGCAGGGGATCCAGGGCAGCCAGAGTGTCGCCACGACCACCGAGCCCTCGCGCCCCGCCTCTCCGCTGGACGGCCCGGCGGTGGACGAGCTCGAGTCGGACCTCGCGACGGTCAACGGGTTGCGCCGCATCCTGCCGGCCGACGCCCCCGGCGCCCGGGCCTGGACCGCCGCGATCCAGCAGCTGACCTCGGCCCGGTGGCGGGGTGGTTCCCAGGCCTGGACGCAGCTGCGAGGGGCGGTCGACGGATCCATCGACGCCGCGGCCCACGGGGTGCAGGTGCGCCCGAGCACGATCAACTTCCTGGCGGACTCCGGCACCATCCAGATCACCGTCAACAACACCCTCCCGTATGCCGTCCACGACGTCCGTCTCGAGCTGGTCCCCGGCAGTCCCAAGCTGCGGGTCACGCAGAGCACCAAGACGCTCACCATCGCCGCGGGCAGCCGCACGACCATCCAGGTCGAGGTCACGGCGCTCGGCGCCGGCACCGTCCCCCTGGAGGCGCGCCTGTCCACACCGGACGGCGTGGCCCTGGGCTCGGCGACCACCGTGGACATGAACGTCCGCCCGACCAGCGTGTGGGTGTTCGCCCTCGTCGCCGGTATCGTCGGCCTGATCCTCGTGCTCGGCCTCGCCCGCTCCCTGCGTCGTGGCCCCACCCGCGCCGAGCGCGAGCTCGGCGACCACGAGGCGGTGGCCGACGCCGTGCTCGGCGCCACCCGCCCTGCCGGGGGCGACCGACCTGGCGGCGCTGACCGACCCGACAGCAGCGACAAGGACTCCTGATGAGCAGCACACGGCACGGCGCACCCCCACCCGGGGACGGCGTGGTCCAGGAGCAGAGCGTCCGTCGGGCCAGCGCCCTCATGGCCGCGGGCTCGATCGTCTCGCGCCCCCTCGGCCTCGTCCGGCAGCTCATGCTGGTGGCCTGCCTGGGCGTGACCGGCGCGACGGCCGACGCGTTCAACACCGCCAACCAGCTGCCCAACATCATCTACATGCTGCTGTCCGGCGGCCTGCTCACCGCGGTGCTCATCCCCCAGATCACCAAGGCGATGAAGCGGGAGGACGGCGGCCAGGAGGTCATCGACCGCCTGCTGACCATCTGCATCGGCGCCATCCTGGTCGTGACGGTGCTGGCGACGCTGCTCGCCTCCCCGCTCGTCACGATCTACCGCATCTCTCCCGCCACGCGCGAGCTCGCGACGGCGTTCGCGATCATCTGCCTGCCGCAGATCTTCTTCTACGGCCTGTATGCCGTCCTCGGCCAGGTCCTCAACGCGCGGGGGCGCTACGCGTCGTTCATGTGGACGCCCGTGCTCGCCAACCTCGTGCAGATCGCGGGCATGGCCGTCTTCCTCCAGCGCTACGCGCACGCGGCACCCCCTGACGCCTGGACCCCCGAGATGGTCTGGCTGCTGGCGGGCACGAGCACCGCCGGCATCGCGCTGCAGGCCCTCGCGCTGGTCCCCGACCTGCGCGCGAGCGGCTTCCGCTGGCGTCCCCGCTGGGGCTTCCGCGGCTACGGCTTCCGGTCGGCCTCCACGATGGCGGGCTGGGCGTTCGCCGCCCTCGTCGTGGCACAGCTGGGCGGCTACGCCTGCGCCGCCGTCATGAACACCGTCGCCGGCTGGGCCCAGCACGACGGCCGGCAGGTCGCGGGCATCACCGTCTACCAGCTCGCCTTCCTCGTCTTCATGCTCCCGCACGGGATCATCACCACGTCGATCCTGACGGCCATCTACCCGCGGATGTCGCGCGCGGCCCACGACAGTGCGACCGGCGACCTGCGCCGCCTGTTGACCCGTGGTCTGACCCTGCCGTCCGTGGCCCTCGTCCCCATCACGGCCGCGGCGATCCCGCTGGCGGTGCCGGGCATGGCGATGGTGCCCCGGGTCAGCGGGGACGCCCTCAGCGAGACGGCCCTCGTCTTCGCGATCATGATCCTGGGCCTGATCCCGTTCGGCTGGACCACCCTGCAGCAGCGCTTCTTCTTCGCCCTCGGGGACGGTCGCACCAACCTGCACCTCCAGATCCTGCTCACCGCGATCCAGATCACGCTCGCGCTGCTGGCGCTCGTCGGACCCCGTGACCACGTCGTCGCCCTGATCGCGGCCGGCCAGACCCTGGGCAACCTCGCGGCAGCGGTGGCCTTCGTGGTCATCGCCCAGCGCCGCGTCGGCGGCCTGCCCCTGCGGCACGTGCTGCGCCTGCACGTCCGACTGGTGCTCGTCTCCGCCCTCGCCGCCCTCGCCACGTGGGGTGCGGTGGTGGGGCTGTCCGAGCTGCTCGGCACCTCCCGCCTCGACCACCTCGTGCAGCTGCTCGTCGGCGGCGTCCTGTTCGTCCTGGCCTTCCTCGGCCTCGCCCGCGTCTTTCACATCCGCGAGGTGGACGACCTGCTCGGACCGGTCGCCGCGCGGCTGCGTCGCCGGACCGGAGCCGCCCCCAGCGCCTAGGATGCGATGAGCACGACCGGCCAGCCCCAGGGGGACGCGATGCGGGTCACGCAGGACGACGAGAGGGAGTGACGGATGCCGGCAGTCGGACCGGGCACGTCGATCGGGGGGCGCTACCACCTGCGGCAGCGTCTCGAGCGCACGGACCGCGTGGAGCGGTGGGAGGCCGACGACACGACCTTCGGTCGCCGCGTCGTCGTGACCGTGCTCGACGCCGACGACCCAGCCGCCGAGGCCGCTCTGGACGCCGCCCGCCGCGCGTCCGCGCTCACCGACCCCCGCCTCCTGCCGATCCTCGACGCCGGTCGCGAGGGCGACCTGGTCCACGTCGTCGAGGCGGAGGTCCAGGGCAGCACCCTCACCGAGCTGCTGCGGGACGGCGGCCTCCCCGCCCGCGAGGCGCGTCGGATCGTGCTCGAGGTGGCCGAGGTCCTCGACCGGGCCCGGGGCCGGGGGCTGCACCACCTCGCGCTGACCCCCGACGACGTGCTCCGCGGCCGCGACGGCAGCGTCCGGCTGCGGGGGCTGGCGGTCCAGGCCGCACTCCTCGGCCGCGACGGCGACAGCGACGAGGCCGCGTCCCGCACCGACGCGCTGGGCCTCGCGGCCCTCCTGCACGCGGCGACCACCGCCACCTGGCCCGGCAAGGACGCGACCTCGCTGCAGGCGACCCCCGTCGTGGCCGGCGCACCGGCTCCGCCGTCCGAGCTCGTCGCCGCCGTCCCGGACGACATCGAGTACCTGGTCCGGCGCGCCCTCGGCCGCGCTCGCGGGACTGCCGACCGGCCTCAGGACCCCGGTGCCGTCGCCGATGCGCTGCGCCCGGCCACGCTCCCCGCGCCGCCACCCGGCTCCACCGACACCTCCGACCGCTTTCCCGCGGATCCACCCACCTCGGACCCGTCCGCCGGCGACCGCTCCGGCCCGGTCACCGCAGCCACGAGAGACACCTCAGGCACCACGAGCCCCGCCGATGCCGCGAGCAGCTCAGGGGTCGCGAGCACGGCCGGGGTCATGGGCAGTGTTGGAGCCGCAGGGGTGGCCACCGGCAGCACGCCCCACCGCCTCGCGGACGACCTGCGCAAGGACGTCGAGCACGTGCCCTCCCGCGCCGAGGCCGCCGCGATCGCCGCCGCCGGGGCCACCGCGGCCGGGGCCAAGGCGGCTGCCCGGCGGGTCGGCGACCTGGTCGACGGCGCCTCCCGGCGGGCCGAGGACCGTCGCCGCGAGCGTGAGACGCGGCGCCTCGAGACCCAGCCCGCCCGCGTGCCCCTGTCGACGCTGGCGGACGAGCGCCCCCGCCGCGCCGAGCCCGTCGCCCCGATCTTCGTCAATGACGTGCCCACCGGCACCCCCTCGCGACGTCAGGCCAACTTCGTCCTGGCCCTGCTCGCCGCCCTCGTGGTGCTGGGCCTGGTGCTCGGCGTCGTCGGCGTCATGTCCATGGTCAACAACATCCAGCGCCAGCTCGACGCACCTCCGGTCGGCCGCACCTACACCGTGACGGCGCCGGCGGTCACCATCACCCAGGGCGCCGACGGCACCGTGACGACCAAGCCGGCGGCCCCCACCCGAGCACCGGGCGCCCCGATCGCCGTGGTGGGCGTGACGGCATACGACCCCGAGGGCCAGGACCACGCGGAGAACAACGACACGGTCGGCAACGTCCACGACGGGGACACGGCGACCTACTGGCGCAGCCAGCGCTACAAGACCGACACCTTCGGCAACCTCAAGTCGGGGGTCGGCCTCGCGGTCTACCTCGGGGACGCCCACTCGGACGTGTCCCAGATCAAGCTCACGCTGCCCGACTCGGCCGGCGAGGACCTCACCGTCTACGGCAGCGACACCCCGACCAAGGACGGCGCAGCCGTGCTGGGCACCGCCAAGGGAGCCAAGGGCGAGGTCACGATCACGGTGCCGGCGGGCCAGGGCAAGCGCCCCTACATCGTCGTCTGGTTCACCAACAGCCCGAGGATGTTCGGCGGCAACTACGCCGCGCTCTCCGAGATCAGCCTGTCCTGAGATGAGCGCCGTCCTCGACCTCGCCGCGGCCGACGACCGCGCGCTCATGGCGGCGCACAACGACGGGGACCCCCACGCCTTCGGCGAGCTCTACCGCCGGCACCGCGACCGCATGTGGGCCGTGGCCATGCGCACCTGCTCCGACCGGGAGCTGGCAGCCGACGCCGTGCAGGACGCCTTCATCGCCGCGTTCCGTCGGTCGGCGTCCTACCGCGGCGAGGCCGCCGTCACCACCTGGCTGCACCGCATCGTGGTCAACGCCTGCCTCGACCGTCTGCGACGCGTCCGGCCGACCTCCGAGCTGCCGGAGTACGACCTCGCGGACGGCCGCGACGAGCATGCCTCGCTCGAGGTCCAGCTCGACGTCCGGCAGGCCCTCGCCAAGCTCCCCGAGGGACAACGACTGGCGTTGGTCCTGGTCGACATGCAGGGCCTCAGCGTCGCCGAGGCCGCCCAGGTCCTCGACGTCGCGGAGGGCACCATCAAGTCCCGGTGCGCCCGTGGCCGGGCCGCGATGGCCGAGATCCTCGGGCTGCGACGAGCGGGCACATGAGCGCCCCCACGTCAGCGGTCCGCCTCCGCGACCGCCGGGAACCAACGCCGCCCACGGCACGTCCTACACATGGTGCAGGTAGGCCCAGGTTCCTGAGGGTCCACGCGTCCCTGCGCCCGCACCAGGTCGTGGCACCCGACGAGTCGGACCACGACGCAGCCCCCTCGACCGCCCCGGGAGGTGTCCGGAGATGACCGCGACCCGATCGTCGCACGCATCCGGTGACGGCGACCACGACCCCACGGGTGTGCGCGACCTGCTCGGCTCCCTGCCCGACCCCGGTCCCATGCCCGGCGACCTCGTGGCCCGCATCACCGCCTCGCTCGAGGCCGAGTCGCGCGCCCGTCTGACGGCCTCCGGGCACGACCCCGCTCCCATCCCGCGTGCCGACGAGCACGGCCCGATCGCGGTCGTCGTCCCGCTGCACCCGGCCACCCGGCGGCCCTCCGGCCGGCGGATGTTCGGCCTCGTCGCCTCTGCTGCCGCGGCCGTCACCGTGTTCGGGATCGCGGCGACCTCCTTCATCCAGGCCTCCGGGGGTGACCTGAGCACCGCCGTCGCCAACCTCGGCTCGGGGCCCAACAGCTCCGCCTCCAGCGCCGTGGGCAGCGCGAGCGCGGCGTCGTCCGCCCCCGGCCAGCAGGGCGAGCAGCAGGGGCAGCAGCAGAGCGGTCAGGGCACCGGTGACGTCACTGACCCGGACGTCCAGATCCGGCTCGCCGCCGGTCCCCTCGCGGTCGGTGGGGCCGGGCTGGCGGCATACGGCCAGGACCTCCTCCGGCAGCGCTGGAGCCCGGCCACCCCGCACACCGTCGAGCAGCCCACGGTCGGCCCCATCGGCACCCCCGCCGGGGTCCGCGAGTGCCTCGGCGCCCTCGGCGGCACCACCACCGGCCGGGTCGCGGCCGAGATCACCACGTATGACGGCCGCCCGGCCGTCGTGATCGCCGCCCAGCAGGGCGCTGACCGGCGTCAGGTCGGGGTCTACGTCGCGGCGATGCCCTGCGGCCCGACGGGCGCGACGCTCCTCACCCAGGCCATCACCCCCTGAGCGCCGCACGTTCCACGTGAAACGTCCACGTGACGGGCGGGTGGAATGAACACGCCGCCCGCACGGTTTCCGCCCGTGCGCCCTGCGATGGGACAGTGGGTCTCGCACCCACCGCGTCTCGTCGCCCGGGCGCCGAGTCGGCTCGGCCGACGTCCACACCACCCAGGGATGAAGGACCTCATGACCAGCGACGTCCGCAACGTCATCATCGTCGGCTCCGGCCCGGCGGGCTACACCGCCGCCGTCTACGCAGCCCGCGCCAACCTCGAGCCGCTCGTCTTCGAGGGCTCGGTCACCGCCGGCGGCGCCTTGATGAACACCACCGACGTCGAGAACTTCCCCGGGTTCCGCGACGGCATCATGGGCCCGGACCTCATGGACAACATGCGGGCGCAGGCCGAGCGCTTCGGCGCCGAGCTGGTCCGCGACGACGTCACCGCCGTGGACCTGACCGGCGACATCAAGGTCGTCACGGACGGCGAGGGCAACGAGCACCGCGCCCACGCCGTCATCCTGGCGATGGGGTCGGCCTACCGCGAGCTGGGTCTGCCGGACGAGAAGCGGCTGTCCGGCCGCGGCGTCTCCTGGTGCGCCACCTGCGACGGCGCGTTCTTCCGCAACAAGCCGATCGTGGTCGTCGGTGGCGGCGACTCCGCCATCGAGGAGGCGACCTTCCTCACGCGGTTCGGCGAGAGCGTCACGATCGTGCACCGCCGCGACGAGCTGCGCGCCTCCAAGATCATGGCCGACCGCGCCATGGCCAACGACAAGATCAGCTTCGCCTGGAACTCCGGGGTCGCCTCCATCAACGGCGACACCAAGGTCGAGTCCGTGACCCTGCGCGACACCGTCACCGGCGAGGAGCGCGTGCTCGAGACCTCGGCCGTGTTCGTGGCGATCGGCCACGAGCCGCGCAACGAGCTCGTCAAGGGCGTCGTCGACCTGGACGACGAGGGCTATGTCCTCACGCAGGCGGGCACGGCCACCAACCTGCCCGGCGTCTTCGCCTGCGGCGACCTCGTCGACCACACCTACCGCCAGGCGATCACCGCCGCCGGCTCCGGGTGCGCCGCGGCCCTCGACGCCGAGCGCTACCTCGCGGCCCGCGACGAGGCCGGCGCCCCGGCGACCGATGCGTCGCTGACCGCCGAGCCGCAGGCCACCGCGATGGCCCGCTGACCCACCTGCTCGTCTGCACACCTGCTCGTCTGCTTGCCTGCACCACCACCACCTCGACCATCCCGACCAAGGAGGAGCCCTCATGGGTGCCAACACCAAGGACACGACCGACGCGACGTTCGACCAGGACGTCCTGCAGAACCCCAAGCCCGTCCTCGTGGACTTCTGGGCGTCCTGGTGCGGCCCGTGCCGCCAGATCTCGCCGGTCCTCGACGAGATCGCCGGCACCTATGCCGACAAGATCGACGTCGTGAAGCTCAACGCCGACGAGAACCCCCAGACCACCGCGAAGTACGGCGTGACCGGTCTGCCGACCATCAACGTCTACGTCGGTGGCGAGGTCGTGAAGTCGATCGTCGGCGCCCAGCCGAAGCCCCGCATCCTCAAGGAGCTCGCGGACTACATCGGCTGAGCCCGCGCACCCGCTGGAGCAGCACGCCAGCGACACCGGCACATCACGGCGCCCGCCCGACCTCAGGTCGTGGCGGGCGTCGTCGTGCACGGCCGACCTCACGTCGCGGCCGGGGCCGTGGCGCGGTCCGACAACCACGACCGCACTGCAGCGGTGACGTCCTCGCGGACCGTGGCTGCGGAGCGCAGGTCGAGGCGGAGCCGGGGGCACGTCGGGTGCTCGCGCACGACCGTGAAGCCCACACCGGTCAGCAGCGTGGTCGGCACCCGGCACACGTCCGGCGGCGGCCACGGCAGGTCGCTCCGGGTCACCGCCGCTGGTGACAGGCACCCCGGGACCACGGCGGGCCCGCCATACGCCTCGACGGCCCGGACCCGGCGCCGGAGGAGCTCCCGGCCGAGCGACTGGACGGCGACCTTGGTGAACGCTCGGCTGCTCGACGACAGGGACAGAAGGAGCACGGCGTCCTCCGAGACGGGGGCCGTCGCCGGCAGGGCCGCGCGCGGCACCAGCGACGGGGGCGCCACGACGACGTGCGCGACGGTGCGCCCGTCCTGGCGCACGAGCAGACCGGGCGGACCCCACTCACAGGTCACCGCCTCGGCCCACGACCGCAGCCGCGGGCCCGAGTGCCGCGGCGAGTCCTCGTGCGCCTCGACCGGGTCGCGCAGCCAGCGCACGCAGCCGCGACAGGACGGACGCAGCAGGTCCGTGGTCGCGGCCGTCAGCGGGACCACCTGACGACCGGTCATGGCACAGATCCTCCCTGCTCGGGGCCCGGCGCGCCCGGACACTACGACGCCGCCTCGGGTGGTCGTGCGAGGATGCAGACCTCACCCTGGTCCCAGGCTACGGGCCGATGCCGCTCGCCGTGCCCGGCCCACGACGAAGGAGCGCGCATGACCGACCAGCATCCCGTTGGCTCACGGCTGGATCCCTGGATCGAGTCCTATGCCGCACGCACCGCCGGGATGAAGGTCTCCGAGATCCGCGCCCTGTTCGCCGTCGCCTCCCGCCCGGAGGTGGTCTCCCTGGCCGGGGGTATGCCGAACATCGGCGCCCTGCCCATGGACCTGGTCGGGGACACGGTGCAGCGGCTGCTGCACGACCAGGGGCTCACGGCGCTGCAGTACTCCTCGGGCCAGGGCGACGAGCGGCTGCGCGACCAGCTGCTGGAGGTCATGGCGCTCGAGGGGATCGACGCCCACCCCGACGACATCGTCATGACGACCGGGTCCCAGCAGGCGCTCGACCTCGTGGCCCGCGTGTTCCTCGACCCGCGCGACGTCGTGATCGCCGAGTCCCCTTCCTACGTCGGCGCTCTCGGGGTCTTCGCGGCCTACGAGGCGGACGTGGTGCACGTGCCCTGCGACGCCGACGGTCTCGTCCCCGAGGCGCTCGAGGAGCACATCACCCGGCTCGAGACCGAGGGCCGCCGGATCAAGTTCCTCTACACCGTTCCGACCTTCCAGAACCCCGCCGGCACGGCGCTGTCCGACGAGCGTCGACCGCGGGTGCTCGAGATCTGTCGCCGTCACGGCATCCTCGTGGTCGAGGACAACCCCTACGGCCTGCTCGGGTTCGAGGGGCGGACCTACCCGGCGCTGAAGTCCATGGACGAGGACGGCGTGATCTATCTCGGGACCTTCTCCAAGATCTTTGCCGCGGGTCTGCGCGTCGGCTGGGCCGTGGCTCCGCACGCCGTCCGCGAGAAGCTCGTCCTCGCCAACGAGGCCGCGATCCTGTGCCCGAGCGCGTTCACCCAGGCGGTGGCGTCGCGCTACCTGTCCGAGATCGACTGGCAGGCCCAGACCGCGAGCTATCGCGCGCTCTACCAGGAGCGTCGCGACGCGATGGCGGACGCGCTGAGATCGCTGCTGCCGCAGGCCCGCTGGAACCTCCCCCGGGGCGGCCTCTTCTTCTGGATCGAGCTGCCCGAGGGCCTCGACACCAAGGCCATGCTGCCGCTGGCGGTCAAGGAGCTCGTCGCCTACGCACCGGGGACCGGCTTCTACGCCGACGGGACGGGACGCCGCAACGCCCGCCTCAACTTCTCCTACCCCACCTCCGAGCGGATCCACGAGGGCGTGCGCCGCTTCGCGACCGTCGTCGAGCGCGAGCAGGAGCTGCTCGACACCTTCGGGCCGTATGACGATTCCACCCGCTCCGGGGCTCGCCGAGTCCTCCTCCCCTCACCGGATGTGTCATGACCTCTGTCCTCGTCCTCGCAGGTGGCCTCTCGCACGAGCGTGAGGTGTCCGTCCGATCGGGCCGCCGGCTCGCGGAAGCGTTGCGCTCCAAGGGTTTCCAGGTCACCATCGCCGATCTCGATCGAAACCTGCTGGGCACCATCGACTCTCTGCAGCCCGACCTCGTGTGGCCGACGCTCCACGGATCACCCGGTGAGAACGGGTCGTTGCGAGATGTGCTGCAGCACCTGGGTCTTGCCTTCGTCGGGCCGCGGGGTCCGTCCTCGCGCATGGCGTGGGACAAGCCCATCGCCAAGGGTCTGGTGGCGCGGGCCGGCGTCGCCACCCCCGCGCACGTGGCGGTCGCCCACAGCACCTTCCGCCAGATCGGCGCCGGGGCCGTCCTCGAGCGTCTCGCCCGCGACCTGGGCCTCCCGCTCGCGGTCAAGCCCGCTCGTGGTGGCTCGGCCCTCGGGTTCCACGTGGCCCGGACGGCGACGGACCTGGGCGCGGCCCTGGTGGACGCCTATGCCTATGACGACCTCGCGCTCGTCGAGCACGTCGTCGAGGGGACGGAGGTGTCGGTGACGGTCATCGAGCAGGCGGACGGCGAGCTGCGGGCCCTGCCGCCGGTCGAGATCTGCCCGGTCGACGGGGTCTTCGACTACGACCACATGTACAACGCGGGCGAGACGGAGTACTTCACCCCCGCGCGGCTCTCCCCGGAGGCCACCGAGGCGTCGCTGCAGGCGGCCCTCACCGCGCACCGGGTCCTCGACCACCGCCACCTGTCCCGCACCGACCTCATCGTCGACGCCGAGGGCACCCCGTGGTTCCTCGAGTGCAGCGTCTCTCCCGGGCTCACCGAGACCAGCCAGGTCCCGTTGGCCATCGCGGGAGCCGGCCTGGAGGCCGCCGACGTGTATGCCGACCTCGCGGAACGCGTCATCGCGGAGCATCGCGCGGCCCGCGACGACGCTTAGAATCGCTCTCACACAATCCTAGACATGCATAGATCCGCCTAGCGCCTGCTAGCCCCGACTAGAGCGCCCGCCGTCTCGCACCTGGTGCGAGGCGGCGGGCGTTCGGCCTCCCCGCGCTCATGCGTCCCCTCGACGGGGCCGGGTGGCCGGGGTGGCTGGCGTCGGATCAGACCCCGGACGAGTCCAGGCCGCCTTCTTGACCCATCAGGGCGAGGATCCGCTGGAGGTCGTCGACCGACGCGAACTCGACCGTGAGCTTGCCCTTGCGGCGGCCCATGGTGACCTGGACCCGGGTGTCGAAGCGGTCGGACAGGGACGTGGCGACCTCGTCGAGCTCCGGCTGCGGCTCGTGGTTGCGTGGTGCCCGCGCCGTGGGCTCGGACGATCCGTCGCCGCCGAGCGAGACGATCTCCTCGACCGAGCGGACCGACAGCCCCTCGGCGACGATGCGCTGGGCCAGCCGCTCCATGGCAGCGGCGTCGTCGAGGCCCAGCAGCGCCCGTGCGTGACCGGCGCTGAGGACGCCCGCGGCGACACGGCGCGCGACCAGGGGCGGGAGCCGGAGCAGGCGGATCGTGTTGGAGATCTGGGGACGCGAACGCCCCAGCTTGCCCGCCAGCTCGTCGTGCGTGCAGCCGAAGTCCTCGAGCAGCTGCTGGTAGGCGGCGGCCTCCTCGAGGGGGTTGAGCTCGGAGCGGTGGAGGTTCTCCAGCAGGGCGTGCCGGAGCATCTCGTCGTCGTCGGTGTTGCGAACGATCGCAGGCACGGTGGCGAGCCCCGCCCGCTGCGTCGCCCGCCAGCGACGCTCGCCCATGATCAGCTCGTACTCGGCCCGCGGGTGGTCGGCCGAGGGTGCCCCGCGCAGGGGACGCACGACGATGGGCTGCAGGACGCCCAGCTCGGTGACGCTGTGCACCAGCTCGGCCATGTCGTCCTCGTCGAAGACGGTGCGCGGCTGCTTGGCGTTGGGTTGGATCGCGTCGACCGGCACCTCGGCGTAGGTCGCGCCGGGGACCTGCTGGAGCCCGCCCTCGGACGCCATCGCACCCTCGGAGGTGACCGAGGCGATGAGCCCCGCGTCGAGCGGTCGTCGACCGTAGCCGAGGCCGCGCAGGTCGTCGCCGAGGGGGCTGGGGGGCTGCTGCTCCGGCGTCACCGAGTCGGCGGTGGCCACGTCCGTGGCGGGCTTCGCCGGCTCGGCGTCGCGGAAGAAGACGTCGATCGGGCGGTCCCCGGCAGGAGCCTGCGGGATCAGCGCCCCGAGTCCGCGTCCGAGGCCGCGTCGCTTCTCACTCATCGGATACCTCCCTCGCCGGCACCCTGCCGTGCGATCTCGACCGCCGCGGCGGCATAGGACAGAGCACCACTGCTCGTCGGGTCGTAGGTCATGACGGTCTGCCCGTGGCTGGGTGCCTCCGAGATCCGCACCGAGCGCGGCACCGTCGACCGGATGACCTGCTGCCCGAAGTGGCGGCGCACCTCGTCGGCGACCTGCGCCGAGAGCCGGGTGCGCCCGTCATACATCGTCAGCAGGATCGTCGAGACGTGCAGCGACGGGTTGAGGTGCGCCTTGATCAGCTCGATGTTCTTGAGCAGCTGCGACAGCCCCTCGAGCGCGTAGTACTCGCACTGGATCGGGATGAAGACTTCCTCGGCCGCCACGAAGGCGTTGATCGTGAGGAGCCCGAGGCTGGGCGGGCAGTCGATGAGCACGTAGTCGATCCGCTCGTCGCGGTCCTCCTGGTCCCGCAGGTAGGCGGTCAGGGCGCGACCGAGGCGCATCTCGCGCGCGACGAGGGAGACGAGCTCGATCTCGGCGCCGGCGAGGTCGATCGTGGCGGGGGCGCACAGCAGGTTGGGCACGTCGGGGCACGACTGGACGACGTCGCGCATCGGCGCACCGTCGACGAGGACGTCGTAGACGCTGGGCACCTCGGCGTGGTGCGGGATGCCGAGCGCGGTCGAGGCGTTGCCCTGGGGGTCCAGGTCCAGGACCAGCACGCGGAGCCCGGCCTTGGCGAGGGCTGCGGCGACGTTGACCGTGGTCGTCGTCTTGCCGACGCCACCCTTCTGGTTGGCCACCGTCATGACGCGGGTGCGCCGCGGTGCCGGGAGGGCCTCGCCCTCGGTCTGCGCGCGGCCGGCGGGCGTGGTCGCCGAGGCTGGCGCGCTCGCGCGAGCGGCGGCGTCTGGGGCCGCCGTGGCGGGGGCAGCGGAGGGCCCCTGGGTGACAGCGGGGGCCGGCGCGCCGACGGATGCCGTCATGGGCGTGGCCTGAAGGTCGGTCATGGCGTCCTGGTCCTTGTCTTCCTGCTGACGGATGGTCTCCACGACGTCGACATCGCCGCTCTCGTTGCCCGTTTCACGTGAAACAGGGTCGTCGCTCGTGACGGCGCAAGCCACCTCGGCGAGCTCGTCCCGAGCAGCCTCAGCCGTGTTGCCGAAGAGGGCGGCATCCGCCACCTGCCGGCTCGCCGGCTCCTCCCACGCCGACGCGAGGCGGCTCTTGCGATCGTCGTGGGGGGCGGCCCCCAGGAAGCGGCTCTGCACGTCGGCGTTCGCCGCGGCTTCGGCACCGCGTGTCCGGTTGGCTCGCAAGCGCTGCTCGGGCTGGTAGTCCTTGCCCGGGAGATCCTTGGTCCAGGACTGCGCCACCGAGCCCAGGCCATCACCCAGTCCCTCGCCAGGCAGGGCCGACGGCGTCGAGGGTGCGGTCTGGCTAGCGCTCACCTCCGCCTCGGAGCTCTCGATGCCGTGGGCGCGGGCATCCTCGGTGGCCGCCATCACCCCGAGCGCCCCCCCGGCATCGGTCGAGCGGTCAGAGCCGGCGGGTACGAGCGACGGCTCGTCCGGCGCCCCCTCGGCCATGTCCCCGCCCTCAACACCATCGCCATCGACGTCAGCGCCGACAGCCGGTTCAGCACCCTCGTTGGCCGGCCCCGTGGACCGCACCCCCTCGGTCGCCTCGCGGACCTGGGTGCCGCTGAACTCAGTGCGGGCCAGCTCAGTGCCGGCGGGCTCAATACCGACGGGCTCAATACCGATGGGCTCGGTACCGACGAACTCAATCTCTGGGGCCGCAGAACCCAAGCCGTCAGCCAAGTCAGACCCGGCTTCAACCTCGGGGACTTCTCCGGCCGCCTTGATCTCGGTGATGTCGGCGCCGTCGTCCCCTGCCACGGCCATCTCGCGGAGCCCGACGTTCGCGGGATCGTGCGCCTCGACGCGGGCCGTTTCACGTGAAACAGGTGACGGCCACCCCAGCCCCGAACCACCACCTGCCACCAGCTGCAGGTCAGGCCAACCCAGCCCGGTCGTGACGCTCACACCTACTCCTCATGCCGCTCGATGATGCCAAGCGCCCACTCTAGACGCCCCCACGGACGAGCCTCGCCAGGCATCCCCGCGCGGCGCCGAGCCCGTTGTCCCGGATCGGTGAGTGAAGCAGTTCCACGTGAAACAGGCACGAACTTCTGGGCTCGTCCTCTATCGCGCCGTCAGCTGCCGGTCGTCGACCAGGCCGTGTCAGACGCGGACGACGTCTGTTTCACGTGAAACAGGCTCCGGGGCAACCCCTGGATTCCGGCGACGGTCTCGTGGATCGATGTTCAGTCTGGTGTGCCAGCGACGGTCTGGGCTGCCATGCCCCGTCTGGGTCTGCACCTCAAGACGGGGGTCGCACGACGAGACGGGGGAACGGACGAGCAGACCGTGGGGCCAAACCACCGAGGTTCAAGGCCGACGCCGCGGCGCCGTTCGTGACCGGCGGGTCGAGCCCGGGCTAGGAGCCGGACGTCCGGCGGCGTCCCTTGCCGGCTCGCCCACGCCGCGGGCCGGAGCCCTCGGGCACGATCGCGATCCCCGGCTCGTGGTCGTCCGCCAGGTAGAGGCGGGCGACGGTCGTGGGCGTCTCGAGGATCTCGACGCCGCAGCTCACGATCTCGTGGTCGACCACGTGCGCCGTTCGCAGCGCCGCAGAGTCCTCCTCCAGCTCGGTGACCGCGCTCGCGCCCTTCAGCGCCAGGAGGGTCCCGCCGGCCGAGGTGAGCGGGGCGCACCACTGCGCCAGCTGGCCGATGCGCGTCACCGCGCGAGCCGTCGCGACCGGGGCAATGACGGTGCCGATCACGTCCTGGGCCCGGCCCTGGCGGACGACGACGTTGTCGAGCCCGACGGCGGAGGCGGTGGCCGTGAGCCAGTCGGTCGCCCGGCGCCGTGGCTCGACGAGGTGCACCTCGCTCGCCGGGCAGGCGATCGCCAGGGCGAGCCCCGGCAGCCCGGCACCCGACCCCACGTCGACGATCGAGGCGCCCCGGGGGACGAGCTCTGCCACGACAGCGCAGTTGAGCACGTGCCGCTCCCACAGCCGGGGGATCTCGCGGGGGCCGATGAGGCCGTGGGCCACCCCGGTGGTGGCCAGGGCCTCGACGAACACCTGCGCCACGGGGAGGCGGTCACCGAAGACGACCTCGGCCGCGGCCGGCACACGCGGCAGCGCCGCCCCCAGGTCGGGAGCGGCGCCGTCGTGGTCAGCCTGGTCGTGCTGGTCGCGCTGGGGCGTCATCAGGCCGGAAGGACCACGACGTGACGCCGGGGCTCCGTGCCCTCGGACTCCGAGCTCAGCCCGGCCGCGAGGACCTCGTCGTGGACGACCTTGCGCTCGAACGCGGTCATCGGCTCCAGAGCCTTCTCCTCGCCGGACTCCTTGACCTCGCGCACGGCGTCACGGGCCAGCTCGACGAGCTCGTCACGACGCGACGCGCGGTGCCCCGCCACGTCCAGCATCAGGCGGCTGCGCTCACCGGTCTCGGCCTGCACCGCGAGGCGCGTCAGCTCCTGCAGCGCCTCGAGGACCTTGCCCTGGTCGCCGACCAGACGGCGCGGGACACGGCCCTCGTCGGAGTCCACGATCGCCACCGACGCACGGTCGCCGTCCACGTCGACGTCGATGTCGCCGTCCAGGTCTGCGATGTCCAGCAGCGTCTCGAGGAAGTCGGCTGCGACCTCGCCCTCGCGCTCCAGCAGAGCGACCCGGCCCCCCGAACGGCGCCCGGGTTCGCGGCCCTGGTCCTCGGTCCGGTCCGGGTCCTGCTCCTGGTCCGGGCCCTGCTCCTGGTCCGGCTGCTGGTCCGGGCCCTGGCCCTGCTCCCGCTGCTCGGCCTGCGCGGCCGGCTCGATCTGGGTGCCGGGGTCGGCGTGGGACGTCTGGTCAGGGGCGCCGTCCGTCTGCGGCTCGACTCCCTCGGTGGTGCTCGTGTTCATTGCGGTCAGCCTTTCTCATCGTGGCCGGCGGTAGGACGAGGGTCGTCCCGGAGGCGCCGGTCGGTGCTGGTCGGTGCTGGTCGGTGCTGGTCGGTGCGCTGGTGGGCCGATGGCGCTTCGGTCAGTCCGTGCCCTCTGGGGTCGCCCGGGACGCGCCTCCGGCAGCTCCGCCGGCCGGGCCCGTGCCCTTGCGTCCCTTGCGCCTGGGCTGCACCCGCTGGCCGCTCGGCCGGGGTGAGGTGACCTCGCCCTCCACGGTGTCGGTGGCCGCAGCGCTGGTGCCGCGGGTCATGCTGCCGGCACCCGGCATGGGCTTGCCCTGGGCCTTGCGCTTGGCCTCGAGACGCTCGTAGGCCGGGGAGCCGGGGGTCGGCATACGACCGATGGTGTAGAACTGCTGGCCCATCGACCACAGGTTGGTGACCAGCCAGTAGATGAGGACACCGATGGGGAAGTTGATGCCCGAGACGGCGAAGACGACCGGCATGACGTAGAGCAGGATCTTCTGCTGCTTGAACATCGGGTTGTCCATGGCGGACGCCGGCATGTTCTTGGTCATGGCCTGGTGCTGCGAGGTGAACTGCGTGATCGACATCAGGACGATCAGGGCCACGGTGATGGCCTTGGCCGCCAGGTCCGGGCTGCCGATGAACTTGTCCGACAGCTGCACCCCCGCAAAGGTCGACAGCTCGGCCTGCCTCGCCACGGCCGCCGTGATGGGACCCACACCGTCACGAGCCCCGCTCGCGATCGAGCCCAGCCCGTTGAGCACGTTGAACAGCGCGAAGAAGATCGGCATCTGCAGCAGGATCGGCAGGCAGGACGAGAACGGGTTGGTGCCGGAGTCCTTGTAGAGCGCCATAGTCTCTTCCGTCATCTTCTGACGGGACTCCGGGTCGGTCTTGCCCTTGTACTTCGCCTGGATCTTCTGCAGCTCCGGCTGGATCAGCGTCATCTTGCGCGAGGCGTGCAGCTGCTTGATGAACAGCGGCGTGATCAGGATGCGGATCACCACCACGAGACCGACGATGGACAGGCCCCAGGTGAGACCGCCCTCAGGGTCCATGCCGATGGTCGTGAACAGCTGGTGGAAGCCGTACATGATCCACGCGACGGCGATCTCGATCGGCCGCAGCAAGGTGCTGAAGAAGTCCATCTCGTCCTCTGTGCTCAGGCGGTCGTCCGCCATGGGTGGTGCAGGTCTGGGTCCAGTCTGCCCTGTCGTGGGCCGGCCGCGGTCACCCGCGAGGCGACGTCAGAGGGTCCGTGGAGGGGGGTCCTTCTCGGGAACGTGGTCGACCCCGCCGGGGTTCCACGGATGGCATCGCCCGAGACGACGCGCAGCGAGCCAGGTGCCCTTGACCGGCCCGAACCGCTGGACCGCGGTCATGGCGTAGGCGGAGCAGCTGGGATAGAACCGGCACGACGGCGGGGTCAGCGGCGAGATCCACAGCTGGTAGAAGCGGATCAGACCGAGGGCCAGGGCCTTGACCGGGCGCCGCCGCCACTCGGCGTGCCATGCCGGGGCCATCAGGGACGCACCTTGGTCAGGCAGCGGGTGAGAAGCCGGTCGAGCTCGGCGACCAGCCGAGCGTGGTCCGCCTCGGCAGCCGGGGGGTTGGCCCGGACGACCACGTCCAGGCCGCGGGGCAGGGTCTCCACCCGGTCACGCATCGCGTGCCGCAGCCGACGCTTGGTTCGGTTGCGCACGACCGCTCCACCGACGGCCTTAGACACGACGAGACCGACCCGCGGCGGCTGGGCCGCACGCGAGTCGGTCAGGTTGGTGTGCACCACGAGCAGCGGGCTGCCCGAGCGGACGGACGTCCGTCCGCCCACCGTCGAGGCGAAGTCCGCGCTGTCGCGCAGGCGGTGCTGCGCCGACAGCACGGGAGGTCGGCTCTCAGGCGGACAGCTCGGAGCGGCCCTTGCGACGGCGGGCGGCCAGGATGGCGCGGCCGGCGCGGGTGCGCATGCGGAGGCGGAAGCCGTGCGTCTTGGCGCGACGACGGTTGTTCGGCTGGAAGGTGCGCTTGCTCACGGGACAACTCCGTTGACGGTGTCGGGCGGTCCACTCGTGGTGGACCCGTTGGGCGGGTGGTCTGCACGCCTGACGGGTCGCGGCCCCGCGATGACGAGACGGACGAGCGGGTGCCAACCGGCATGCAAAACGGGTCGGCGCGAACCGACCGTCCTCCAAGGTACGTCAGCCGGTCGAGAGCGGTCAAACCGTCGCAGCTGCGCGGACGCCGTCTCCTGCGACATCGGGTCCGACGAGGGCACACGACGTCTCCAGCATCGGCGATGGCCTGGGGCGGGATCCGACGACACGCCGACCGGGGCGGTCGGCGTTCACCCGCCCGGCGCTCCGCTCCCTTTGTGACGAGACACGGGGGTTGTTAGCGTGGTGGCTTCCGGTCGGCGCGGCCCCGCCTGTTTATGCTCTTGTCCACAGCCTGTGGACAAAGGTGTGGACCACGGCGCCACCAGCGTCGATCCAGCGTCATCCACAGCCAGGACGCCCCGTCGTCCCCAGGTCGTGCCAGCAGGCACGCAGCCGAGCAGCAGACCGTGAAACGAGGCACTTCGTGACCGACGCGCAGGTGGACGTCCCCCGCGTATGGCGAGACACGCTGCGCGCCCTCGAGTCGGGCGGCATCTCTGCCCAGCACCGTGGTTTCCTGCGGCTCAGCCGGCTCGTCGGTCTGCTCGAGGGGACCGCGCTCATCGCCGTCCCCAACGACTACACCCGCGACATCGTCGAGAAGCGCATCCGCACCGAGCTGGTCGCGGCGCTGCAGGAGCAGCTCGGTCGCGACGTGCGCCTCGCGGTCACCGTCGACAGCTCGCTGGAGCTGTCCGAGGCGGAGGACCGCGACGACAGCACGCAGCGTCCCGGCTCGCCCGGCGAGGTCCCGCACGTCGTGACGTCCTCCGACGCGGTGCGCCACGACGGCGACCGCCGCCAGTCGGACCCGCGCTCGACCGACGGGCCCCGCCTCGTGCGCGACGAGCGCGTGCCGCGCCCCGTGTCCACCGACGCCTCGTTCGGAGGGGAGCGGCCGTATGCCGAGGCAGCCCGGCACGACGGCGGTCCTGGCCACGCCCCCGGCATACGGTGGGCTCAGGACGACGACGCGGACGACGACCGCGAGCTGCTCGCCGAGGGCGACGGGATCCGTGAGATGTTCCGCAAGCCGTTCGTGCCGGAGGACGGCCGCGACGCCAAGCTCAACCCCAAGTACACCTTCGACACCTTCGTCATCGGGTCCAGCAACCGGTTCGCCCACGCCGCCGCCATCGCGGTCGCCGAGGCGCCGGCCAAGGCCTACAACCCGCTGTTCATCTATGGCGGCTCGGGACTGGGCAAGACGCACCTGCTCCACGCGATCGGGCACTACGCCCAGCAGATCTATCCGAACGTCCGCGTGAAGTACGTGAACTCGGAGGAGTTCACCAACGACTTCATCAACTCGATCGGCGCCAACAAGGCCAGCGACTTCCAGCGGCGCTACCGCGACATCGACTTCCTGATGATCGACGACATCCAGTTCCTGCAGGGCAAGGTGCAGACGCAGGAGGAGTTCTTCCACACCTTCAACACGCTGCACAACGCCAACAAGCAGGTCGTGATCACCAGCGACGTGGCGCCCAAGCTGCTCTCCGGCTTCGAGGAGCGGATGCGCAGCAGGTTCGAGTGGGGCCTGCTGACCGACGTGCAGCCCCCGGACCTCGAGACCCGGATCGCGATCCTGCGCAAGAAGGCCGCCCAGGAGCGCATGACCGCGCCGGACGACGTGCTGGAGTTCATCGCGAGCAAGATCTCGACCAACATCCGCGAGCTCGAGGGCGCCCTGATCCGCGTCACCGCCTTCGCGAGCCTCAACCACCAGGGCGTCGACATGACCCTGGCCGAGGTCGTCCTCAAGGACCTGATCCCCGCGGACCAGACCAACCAGATCACGCCCGCGACGATCATGGCGCAGACCGCGTCCTACTTCGGTCTGACGGTCGACGACCTGTGCGGCACCTCCCGGTCGCGGGTGCTCGTGACCGCACGCCAGATCGCGATGTACCTCTGCCGCGAGCTGACCGACCTGTCGCTGCCCAAGATCGGCCAGCAGTTCGGTGGGCGCGACCACACGACCGTGATGCACGCCGACCGCAAGATCCGAGAGCTCATGAGCGAGCGTCGGGCGATCTACAACCAGGTCACCGAGCTGACCAACCGGATCAAGTCCAACCCCAGCTGACACGGGCGTCCCGCCCGACGCCCTCTGCCCGCGAGGATCCCGCGGAGCTGGCTGTCCACAGGGTTGTCCACAGACCTGTGCATCGTGACGCATATAGCGACAAGTGTTACTCAGCGTCAATCCCCCGGTCCCAGAAGATCACTCGCTCGGCCTATCCCCAGCTGTGGAAAACCCTGTGGATGATCGCTGGCCGTGTTGACCCGGGTGATGTCGGGCAGGTCCGGACGCCCTGTGGGCCGTCGGTGGATAACTCGGGCATAACCCCCCACTCCACCTGGGGACGAGCGGGCATCGTCGGTGGACGGGATGTGGACAACCCGCCGTCGTCCCCAGGCAACGTTGTGTGTCCACCGATCGCTCCACACGGAGTACACAGGCCCGTCCGGCCCCTGACGTGCGGAGACGAGAGTTGTCCACAACGTCCACAGGCCCTATGACAACGATGAGACCTATTCACCTGGATCGATCCGCCCCGCGTACATCTGGGGACGAGGGCATGAACGAGCCTCCACGGATCACGGACAACCCACGGGCCGGGACGGCACGAGAACGGCTGGGGAGAACTACACGTCGCGGCGGTCGTTGCACTACTGTCGTGCGGGACTGGACGCGTGTGCGGTCCGAGTGGAGAGCAGGAGCAAGCGATGAGGAGTGACCGACGGTGAAGTTCCGACTGGAGCGTGAGGTCCTCACCGAGGCGGTCACCTGGGTGGCCCGCGCGCTGCCCAACCGCCCGCCGACCCCGGTGCTCGCCGGCGTCCTGATCGAGGCCAAGGACGACGACACCGTCACGCTGTCGGCCTTCGACTACGAGATCTCCGCTCGGCTCACCATCGCCGCCGAGGTCACCGAGGCCGGGTCCGCGCTCGTCAACGGCCGCCTGCTCGCCGACATCTGCCGCAACCTGCCCGCCAAGCCGGCCGAGCTCGCCACCGACGGCTCCAAGGTCCAGCTCACCTGCGGGTCCAGCCGCTTCGCGCTGCTGCAGATGCCGGTCAGCGACTACCCCACGCTCCCCAGCAGCCCCGAGCCCAGCGGCTCCATCGACGGCACGACCTTCACCCAGGCCGTGGCCCAGGTGCACGTGGCGGCCGACCGCGGTGACACCCTCCCGATCCTCACCGGCGTCCGCGTCGAGATCGATGGCGACAAGATGACGCTGCTGGCCACGGACCGCTACCGCCTGGCGATGCGCGAGCTCACCTGGAGCCCCTCCGCACCCGGCACCGCCCACGTCGCGCTGATCCCGGCCCGCCTGCTCTCCGACACCGCGAAGTCGCTCGGTGCCTCCGGCTCGGTCGAGATCGCCCTGGGCGACGCGGCCGGCGGTAACGGCCTGGTCGGCTTCGAGGCGGGCACCCGCCGCACGACGACCCGCCTGCTCGACGGCGAGTACCCCAAGGTCACGTCGATCTTTCCGTCCTCGGTCGACAGCGAGGCCGTCGTCGAGACGGCGGCGCTGGTCGAGGCCGTCAAGCGCGTCGCCCTGGTCGCCGAGCGCAACACCCCGGTGCGGCTGCGCTTCACCGACGGACAGCTGGCCATCGAGGCCGGTGCCGGCGACGACGCGCAGGCCAGCGAGGCGGTGCCGTGCACGATGACCGGCCCGGAGCTCGAGATCGGCTTCAACCCGCACTTCCTGCTCGACGGCCTCGGCGCCCTCGGCACGTCGCACTGCCGCCTGCAGTTCACCCAGCCCAGCCGCCCGGCCGTGCTCGTCGGCCAGGCCGACGCCGACGCCGAGCCGGACATGAGTTATCGCTACGTCCTGATGCCGGTGCGCTTCCCCGCCTGACCCGCCACCGCTGCCCGACCACCACCGCACCCACCCCCCGGAACCCACTAGCCCCGACCTCCTCGTCGGCGCCCACCGCGCCAGGAAAGGTTCACCCATGCAGCTCGGACTCATCGGCCTCGGCAAGATGGGCGGCAACATGCGCGACCGCATCCGTGCGGCCGGGCACGAGGTCGTCGGCTACGACCGCAACCCCGACGTCAGCGACGCCACCTCCCTCGAGGACCTGGTGAGCAGGCTCGAGGCACCGCGCACCGTGTGGGTCATGGTCCCGGCCGGAGACCCCACCCGCGAGACGATCCAGCAGCTGTCCGAGGTCCTCGACGAGGGCGACCTCGTGATCGACGGCGGCAACAGCAAGTTCACCGACGACGCCGTCAACGCCGAGCTGCTGGCCGGCCAGGGCATCGGCTACCTCGACTGCGGCGTCTCCGGCGGCATCTGGGGCAAGGACAACGGCTACGGCCTGATGTGCGGCGGCGGCGACGAGCTCGTCGAGCGCGCGATGCCGATCTTCGACGCGCTGCGCCCCGAGGGTCCGCGCGAGGAGGGTTTCGTCCACGCGGGCAAGGTCGGCGCCGGCCACTACGCCAAGATGGTGCACAACGGCATCGAGTACGGCCTGATGCACGCGTACGCCGAGGGCTTCGAGCTGCTCATGGCCAAGGACATCGTCGAGGACGTCGAGGGCTGCTTCAAGGCGTGGACCCGCGGCACCGTCGTGCGGTCCTGGCTGCTCGACCTCATGGTCAAGGCGCTGGAGGAGACCCCCGACCTCGAGGGCATCAGCGAGTTCACGACGGACTCCGGCGAGGGTCGCTGGACCCTCGAGGAGGCCATCGAGCTCGCCGTCCCCATGCCGGTGCTCGCAGCCTCGCTGTTCGCGCGCTTCCAGTCGCGCCAGGAGAACTCCCCCGCCATGCAGGCCGTCGCCGCCCTGCGCGGCCAGTTCGGCGGCCACGCCGTGCAGATGCTCGAGGGCACGCCCAAGTCCGACGTCCACCGCGGCGCCGAGGAGAAGAGCGACGACACGGGCGCGAAGGCCGAGGGCCGTCAGGGTGGCGGGGACGAGTCCGGCACCCAGGACCTGCAGCAGCACTGAGGTGTACGTCCGGCACCTGTCCCTCGGCAGCTTCCGCAGCTACGAGACCGCGGAGCTGCCGCTGGGACCGGGTGTCACGACCTTCGAGGGCCTCAACGGCCAGGGCAAGACCAACCTGGTCGAGGCCATCGGCTACCTCGCGACGCTCGGCTCGCACCGGGTCGCGCAGGATGCGCCCCTCGTGCGTCATGGCGCCGAGCAGGCGATCGTGCGCGGCGTGGTCGTGCGGGACGGCCGCGAGACGCTGATCGAGCTCGAGATCACCCCCGGCCGGGCCAACCGGGCCAAGCTCAACCGCTCCCCCGTGACCCGCACCCGGGAGGTGCTGGGGTCGCTGCGGACGGTGCTCTTCGCCCCCGAGGACCTCGCCCTGGTCAAGGGGGACCCCTCCGAGCGCCGGCGCTTCCTCGACGACCTGCTCGTCCAGCGCCAACCCCGCTGGGCCGGGGTCCGCGCCGACTACGACAAGGTCGTCAAGCAGCGCAACGCCCTGCTCAAGTCCGCCGCACCGGTCCTGCGCAAGGGCTCGCGCCGGGGGTCGGCATACGACCAAGGACCGGTGGAGGACTCCCGGGCGAGCGCGCTGCACACCCTGGACGTGTGGGACCAGCACCTCGCGCAGGTCGGGTCGAGCCTGCTCTATGCCCGGCTGCGCCTGCTGCGCGACCTCGGCCCCTATCTGGCGCAGGCCTATGACGAGGTGAGCGCGGGACAGTCCGACGCACGGGTCACCTATCGCTCGTCCCTGCACGAGGAGGCGGCCGCTCGCCTCGCCGAGGGCGAGGTGCCCGAGATCCCCGAGCTCGCCGAGCTGATCGTGGACTCGCTGGCCCGGGTCCGGGACCAGGAGGTCGAGCGCGGGATCACGCTGGTCGGGCCGCACCGCGACGACCTCGTCCTGGGGCTCGGAGACCTGCCGGCCAAGGGCTACGCCTCCCACGGCGAGTCCTGGTCCTTCGCGCTCGGGCTGAGGCTCGCGGCCTTCCAGCTGCTCCGCACGGACCTGCGCGAGGACCCGGTCCTGATCCTCGACGACGTCTTCGCCGAGCTCGACGCCGGACGACGCTCGCGGCTCGCCGGTCTCGTGGCGGACTGCGAGCAGGTGCTCATCACGGCGGCAGTCGGTGACGACATCCCGTCCGAGCTCGGCGAGAGTGCGCGGTTCCACGTGAAACGCGGGGAGGTGAACCCCGTTGAGCAGCCAGCCTCCTGACCAGCCGTATGACGGGGCCCCGCCCGACGACGCCGCGGGCCGTGCGGCCGAGCGGGACGATCACGCCGACGAGCCGGACCCCCGCCTGGACCCGGACGCGGCCAGGACGGCAGCGTCCGCCGCGCTGCTGCGGGCCCGGACGGTGGCCAAGGGCAAGGGCCTGCGCCCCGGCTCGATGGCCAAGCGACGTCGCCGTCCGTCGGAGGTGATGCTGAGCGGCTCGGCCGCCGAGGTCGACGGACGAGACCCGCTCCTGCTCGGGGACACCCTCGAGCGCCTGGTGGCCGGCCGGGGCTGGCAGTCGGACGTCAAGGTCGGGTCGGTGATGGGGCGCTGGCCGCAGGTCGTGGGGTCCGACGTGGCGGAGCACAGCGAGCCGGTGACCTTCGACGAGGGGGTGCTGACGGTGCGGGCGTCGTCGACGGCGTGGGCCACCCAGCTGCGGCTCATGGCGTCGACGATCCTCGGGCGGTTGTCGGCCGAGGTGGGCGAGGGGGTCGTGGAGGAGCTGCGGGTCGTCGGGCCGAGCGCCCCGCGGTGGGGGCACGGGCGCCGACGCGCCACGGACGGGCGCGGCCCGCGGGACACCTACGGCTGAGCCACTGACCTCAGGGGGCGGTCGAGTAGGTCGCGACGACGACGTCCATGACCTTCTTGACCGTGGCGGCGTCGGCCGCGCCGATCGCGATCACGTCCTGCTGGCCCTGGCTGGTGACCGCGAGCTGGGAGCCGTGCAGGACGGTGCCGTCGACGGTGGCGTGGTAGTCGCCGCGCACGCCCGGCCCCACCGCGGTCTGCGGCTTGCTCTGGGCGTCGAGGGTGCCGGTCTCGCCGCGGGTGCCGGAGGTGAGCTGGTCGCCGTCCTCGAAGGTTCCCCCGCCGATGGCGCGGATCAGCAGGTTGGGCGCCGTCTCCCCGGTGTTGGGCCCCACCGCGATCGCGAACGCCCCGGACGACACGAGACTCGTGAGCTCCGTCTCGGTGTAGCCGAGGTCCGCCGCGGCCTTGGCGTAGGCAGGCGTCCCCTTCTGGTCGCGCAGGGTGGCGACGTCCAGGGCCTTCCAGGTCGTGGGGATGGCGAGGCGGGTGCCGAGCGCGGGCACCGTCAACCACTGGTGACCCTTGGGGAGGGCGACGGCTGCGGCGGGGGTGCTGGCGGTGCTGGCGGTGCTCGTCGCGCCGCTCGACGTCCCTGACCCCGACGCCGAGGCGGATGCGGAACTGGGAGAGGCGGTGGTGGAGGCGGTGGTGGAGGTCGTCGCGGCGCCGGAGCCGCCCGAGCAGGCGGTCACCAGGGCGATCGAGGAGGCGAGGGCTGCGAGGGCGAGACGACGATCCATGCCTTCACGGTAGACGACCAGTCAGACGACAGGACAGACGACAGGGTGCGTCACCCGTGCTTGCGCACGTGCTCCGACCCCGCGACGAGCAGGCCCTGCAGCGGCAGCCGGCCGTAGGCGATGGCCTGCAGCTTGGCCGGCTTGCGCCGCCAGTTCCACGCCATCTGCACGTTGGCCGGGAACACCGCGACGAACAGCGCCGTCGCTGCCGCGCCACCCAGCCGGCGGGTCTGCGGCACCGCCAGCAGCGCCGCGGTGGCGAGCTCCGCCACGCCGGAGCCGTAGGTGTACCACCGAGCCGGCCCGGGCAGCGCCGGCGGCACGATCGAGTCGAAGGGGCGCGGCTTGCGGAAGTGCTGGACCCCCGCGACGGTCAGCAGGCCGACCAGGGCGAGCGTCGTGCGGGGGGCGTGGGAGGCGGCGTCGGGCGTCATACGGCAGACCCTAGGTCCTCGCCCGAGGTCTCAGGAGCCCTGGGCGGGGGCAAGTGACGAGAATGACCTTCCTCGACACTCTCGGCGTCACCGGCAGCGACCCCTCGGCCACGGACCGTCCCGGTGACGACGCCGGGCTGCGCGTCACGCCCACCGACGAGCACAGCAACGTCAACGGCGGCGTGCACGGCGGGCTGCTCGGCACCCTCCTCGACTCCGTCATGGGCGACGCCGTTCGCTCCGACCTGCCCGACGGCAAGAGCGCCGTGACCGTCTCGCTCACCGTGACCTTCCTCTCCGGGGCCAAGGTCGGCGAGGAGCTGCTCGCCAGCGCCGAGGTCCGCAAGCAGGGAGGATCGCTGGTCATGGTGGAGGGCGACGTGGTCCGCGCCGAGGACGACAAGGCCATCGCCCACGGCGTCGCCACGTTCTCGGTGATCGACGTGACCGACGGGGACTGACGCGCGGGATGATGGTGGCGATGAGCTCTCCCAGCCTGCGCCGCCACACGCGCACGATTCTGCGCCTCAACCCCTCACCGCCGCGATGGCCGGTCGCGGTCAAGGCCGCCGTGGCCATGGCGGTGCCCCTGTCCGTCGGGCAGCTGGCCGGGCACCTGTCCCTCGGTCTCGTGGCGAGCCTCGGGGTCTTCACCATCCTGTATGGCGCCACCGCGCCCGGCCGCTTCCGGGCCCGGGTCATGGCGCTGGCCGCCCTCGGCCTGACCGGGGCGGTGGCGCTGGGGGCGATGACGGCGGGCCACCCCGTCGTGACGGTCGCGGTGCTCGTGGTGGTGGCGATGGTCGCGGCGTTCGTGTGCGTGGCGCTCAAGGTCGGGCCACCCGGCTCCTACTTCTTCGTCCTGGTGCTGGGCGTGGGCAATCTCGCGGTCACCCACGGCGCGGCTCCCTGGAGCGTGGTGGCGCTGACCTTCGCCGGAGCGGTGTCGGCGTGGGTGATCGGCATGGCGGACCTGCTCGTGGCGCCGCACCGGGCCGAGCAGCGGGCGACCGAGGCGGCGGAGGGCGCCATACGGGCGTTTGCCGCCGGTGTCCCCCAGGACCCGACCCCAGAGCCTGGCAGGGACGACGACGGCGACCTCGAGGCGCTGCGAGCGAGCGCCTCGGGCGCGCTGCACCGGGCCTGGACCGCCGTCACCGACGGTGGTCGGCCCCCACGGCTGGTGGAGCGCCTGGAGCGCGCCCAGCTCACCTATGCCGCCGCGAGCGCACGCCTGGCCGGGGCCCGGCTGGGCGTCGAGCCCCGACCGTGGGGATCGGTGGACGACGAGGCCGCCGATCACGACGTCCGGGGCGGCGAGCAGGAGCCACTCGTCGATGCGGCCGTCGACGCCGAGCAGCTGCGCGACACCGCCCTCGGTCGACCCGGTGCGGGCTACCTGCTGCGGGAGGCGGCGCGATGGCCGTCAGAGGTGCTGCTCATGGTGCTGCGCGTGGGTCTGGCCACCACGTTCGCCGGTCTGGTCGCGCACGTCCTGCACCAGGGCCACGTCTACTGGGCCGTCTGCTTCGCCGCGCTGGTCCTGCACCAGGGCGGCACCCGCGAGGTCCAGACCGTCCGCGGCGTGCACCGCACCCTCGGGACGCTGGTCGGGCTCCTGATCTTTGCGGGGCTGCTGGCGCTGGACCCGCAGGGCTGGTGGCTGGTGGTCGTCGTGGCCGGCATGCAGCTGGTCGTGGAGCTGCTCGTCACGCGCAACTACGCGCTCGCCGTGGTCGTGATCACCCCGCTCGCCCTCACCATCGGTATGGCGTCCGCCCCGGGCGAGTCCGTGTCCTCGGTGGTGGCGGACCGGCTGGTCGACACGCTCGTCGGCGTGGCCTGCGCGCTGCTCGTGCTCTGGGCGACGGGTCGACGGGCGCCGGAGATCGTGCTGCGAGCGCACGCCCGGCGGGTCGTCGTCGCGACCGAGCGCGTCATGGTGGACCTCGCCGCCGGCGCCCTCGAGACGCGGGACGCGCTGGACCACAGACGCAACCTCTACTACGAGCTGCTCGAGTCCGACGTCGTCGCCCGACGAGCGCTGGCGGACAGCCGCGACACCGTCGGTCCCTATCACCGCATGGAGCGCTCGCTCGCCGCCCTCGGCTATCTCGTGCTCGGGGCGTGCTGGCACCCGGACATCCGCCGGGCGCACGAGGCCTTCGACCGGGCGCGGGGCCCGCTGGAGCGGATCATGGCCGACCCCGTCACCACGCCTCGCCCCGCCGAGGCCATCGAGCGCGACGTGCGTGAGGTCGAGGAGCTCGTGCTGAGCCTCCGCTGACGCCCCATGGCGGGGCGGATGGCGGCCCACAGGGGCCTCTCGCGACCCCGTCCGTGAGGGGGACCATGCAGATGGCGGAAATTTTCCGCCGACATGGCTCCCAGGGGCCTCAGGAGGCGTGTTTTACCTCCCGCGACCGATAGACTGACGGACGGTCAGCCAAGGTGGCGACCGGTGTCCGGCCTCATCACGGCACGCGCATGACGCGGCCGAGGGCGCGACCCCTGCCCGCATCACGGGCCAGGGTCGTGCGGGAGGTTTCCGGCATACGCGCGATCGTTTGTGAGGAGCACTGTGGCCGACGTCGAGGAGCCCACCGGTCCCGAGGCCGTCGAGAAGCTCGCCGAGGACCTCGCCCAGCAGGCGCCGGCCCCCAGCGGCGACTACGACGCCAGCTCGATCCAGGTGCTGGAGGGGCTCGAGGCCGTCCGCAAGCGCCCGGGCATGTACATCGGGTCCACCGGTGAGCGCGGTCTGCACCACCTCGTGTGGGAGATCGTGGACAACGCCGTGGACGAGGCGATGGCGGGGTTCGCCGACCGCGTCGACGTGACCCTGCTCGCCGACGGAGGGGTGCGCGTCGCCGACAACGGGCGTGGCATCCCCACAGGCAGGAACGAGCAGTACGGCATGAGCACCGTCGAGCTCGTCCTCACCCAGCTGCACGCCGGCGGCAAGTTCGGCGGCGGTGGCTACAAGGTGTCCGGCGGTCTGCACGGCGTGGGCTCGTCGGTGGTCAACGCCCTGTCCACCCGGCTGGTCGCCGAGGTCCACCAGCTCGGCCACGCCTGGCGCGTCGAGTTCGACCACGGCGAGGCCGTCGCCCCCCTGGCCAAGGAGGAGGCGTCGGACCGCAACGGCACGACCATCACCTTCTGGGCCGACGACAAGATCTTCGAGACGACGACCTACGACTTCGAGACGATCCGCGCCCGCTTCCAGCAGATGGCCTTCCTCAACAAGGGCCTGACCATCGTCCTCACCGACGAGCGTCCCCAGGCGCAGGCCGACGCCGACGCGGACCTCGAGGCCGAGGAGATGGGCGCGGTCGACAGCGTCGAGACCGAGGCCGGCGAGGGCGCCGACGAGGGCGCGCAGGAGGAGGTCGCCAAGGACCGGGCCGGCAAGGCCAAGGGCCGCTCGGTGACCTACCGCTACGACAACGGCCTGCTCGACTACGTCAAGCACCTCAACACGTCCAAGCGGGCCGACGTCGTGCACGACGACATCATCGACTTCGAGCTCGAGGACCAGGGCAAGTCCCTGTCCGTCGAGGTCGCGATGCAGTGGACCAATGCCTACTCCGAGTCGGTCCACACCTACGCCAACACCATCAACACCCACGAGGGCGGCACCCACGAGGAGGGCTTCCGCGCCGCGCTGACCCGCCTGGTCAACGACTTCGCGCGCAAGCAGAACCTCCTCAAGGACAAGGACGAGAACCTCACCGGCGACGATATTCGCGAGGGCCTCACCGCCGTCATCTCGGTCAAGCTCGGCGAGCCGCAGTTCGAGGGCCAGACCAAGACCAAGCTCGGCAACTCCGAGGTCAAGGGCTTCGTGCAGGGCGCGATGACCGACCGGTTCGGCGACTGGCTGGAGCGGCACCCCACCGAGGGTCGCGAGATCGTCCGCAAGGCCGTCCAGGCGTCCGCGGCGCGCATCGCCGCCCGCAAGGCCCGCGAGGCGACCCGCCGCAAGGGGCTCATGGAGTCCGGCGGCCTGCCCGGCAAGCTCAAGGACTGCCAGTCCAAGGACCCCTCGGTCTCCGAGGTCTACATCGTCGAGGGTGACTCCGCCGGCGGCTCCGCCGTCCAGGGCCGCAACCCCTTCAACCAGGCGATCCTCCCGATCCGCGGCAAGATCCTGAATGTCGAGAAGGCCCGCATCGACAAGGTCCTCGCCAACCAGGAGGTCCAGGCCCTCATCTCCGGCTTCGGCACCGGCGTCGGTGAGGACTTCGACATCACCCGGGCGCGCTACCACAAGATCGTGCTCATGGCCGACGCCGACGTCGACGGCATGCACATCCGCACGCTGCTGCTGACGCTGCTGTTCCGCTTCATGCGCCCGCTGATCGAGGCCGGCTACGTCTACCTCGCCCAGCCCCCGCTCTACCGCCTCAAGTGGTCCAACCGCGAGCACGAGTTCGCGTTCAGCGACCGCCAGCGCGACGAGATGGTCGCCGCCGGTCAGGCCAACGGTGGCCGGCTCCCCAAGGACGCCCCCATCCAGCGCTACAAGGGCCTCGGCGAGATGAACTACCAGGAGCTGTGGGAGACCACGATGGACCCCGACCACCGGGTGCTCCTGCAGGTCACCCTCGACGACGCGGCCGCCGCGGACGAGATCTTCTCCGTGCTGATGGGCGAGGACGTCGAGTCGCGGCGGTCGTTCATCCAGCGCAACGCGCGGGACGTGCGGTTCCTCGATGCGTGATCTCGCGCATGTCGACGGTGGAGCTTCACGGCTGGGCGGCGGGCCTACCATCCGCCGCTCGTTCCTCGCGGCTCCCGCCAAGCCCTCCACGGCCCGCCGCCCAGCCGTTCCGCTCGGGACCGGTCTCCCTGCGGCTCGTGGCCACCAGCACCCTTCTTGCACCTTCGCCCGACGAGAGGCCGTTGACGCATGAGTGAGCAGACTCCTCCTACTGTTGATCGGGTCGAGCCGGTCGACCTGAACTCCGAGATGCAGCGCAGCTACATCGAGTACGCCATGAGCGTCATCGTCAGCCGCGCGCTCCCGGACGTGCGGGACGGGCTCAAGCCCGTGCACCGTCGCATCGTCTACGGCATGTATGACGGGGGCTACCGCCCCGACCGGGGCTACAACAAGTGCTCCCGCGTCGTCGGTGACGTCATGGGTCACTACCACCCGCACGGCGACTCGGCGATCTACGACGCCATCGTGCGGCTGGTGCAGCCGTGGTCGCTGCGCTACCCGCTGATCGACGGGCAGGGCAACTTCGGGTCGCCGGGCAACGACGGCGCGGCCGCGCCGCGATACACCGAGTGCCGCATGATGCCGCTCGCCATGGAGATGGTGCGCGACATCCACGAGGAGACCGTCGACTTCAAGGACAACTACGACGGCAAGACCCGCGAGCCCGAGGTCCTGCCGGCGCGGTTCCCCAACCTGCTGGTCAACGGCTCGTCGGGCATCGCGGTCGGCATGGCCACCCAGATCCCGCCGCACAACCTGCGCGAGGTCGCGAGCGCGGTGGAGTGGCTGCTCGAGCACCCCGAGGCGTCTCGCGAGGACCTGCTCGAGGCGTGCATGCAGCGCATCAAGGGCCCGGACTTCCCCACGGGCGCGCTGATCCTGGGCCGTCGCGGCATCGAGGACGCCTACCGCACGGGTCGCGGGTCGGTCGTCATGCGGGCGGTCGTCAACGTCGAGGAGATCCAGGGCCGGCAGTGCCTGGTCGTCACGGAGCTCCCGTACCAGGTCAACCCGGACGCGCTGGCGCTCAAGATCGCCGAGCTCGCCAAGGAGGGCCGCCTGCAGGGCATCGCCGACATCCGTGACGAGACGTCCGGCCGCACCGGCCAGCGCCTCGTGATCGTGCTCAAGCGCGACGCCGTGGCCAAGGTCGTGCTCAACAACCTCTACAAGCACACGCAGCTGCAGCAGTCCTTCGGCGCCAACATGCTGGCGCTGGTCGACGGGGTGCCGCGCACGCTGCCGGTCGGCGCGTTCATCCGCTACTGGGTGGAGCACCAGGTCGAGGTCATCGTGCGCCGCACGAAGTACCGCCTGCGCAAGGCCGAGGAGCGCATCCACATCCTGCGCGGCCTGCTCAAGGCCCTCGACGCCCTCGACGAGGTCATCGCCCTGATCCGCGCCTCGCGCACGGTCGAGGTGGCGCGTGACGGGCTGATCGACCTGCTGGAGATCGACGAGATCCAGGCGATGGCGATCCTGGACATGCAGCTGCGTCGCCTCGCCGCCCTCGAGCGGCAGAAGATCATCGACGAGCACAATGAGCTCCAGGCCAAGATCGACGACTTCAACGACATCCTGGCCAAGCCGGAGCGGCAGCGGCAGATCATCAAGGACGAGCTCGGCGAGCTGGTCGACAAGTATGGCGACGCCCGCCGCACCGAGATCGTCCCCTACGACGGCGACATGTCCATGGAGGACCTGATCCCTGAGGAGGACGTGGTCGTCACCATCACGCGTGGTGGTTACGCCAAGCGCACCGTCACCCGTGAGTACCGCTCGCAGCACCGCGGTGGCAAGGGTGTGCGTGGCGCCTCGCTGCGTGGCGACGACATCGTGGAGCACTTCTTCACGACGACGACGCACCACTGGTTGCTCTTCTTCACCAACCTCGGTCGCGTCTACCGCGCCAAGGCCTACGAGCTGCCGGAGGGCTCGCGCGAGTCCAAGGGCCAGCACGTCGCCAACCTCATGGCCTTCCAGCCGGGGGAGAAGATCGCGCAGGTGCTGGCGATCCAGGACTACATCAACGTCCCCTACCTCGTCCTCGCCACCCGCAACGGCCTGGTCAAGAAGTCCCGTCTGGACGACTACGACTCCAACCGCTCCGGCGGCCTCATCGCGATCAACCTGCGCGACGGGGACGAGCTTGTGGGCGCCTCGCTGGCGTCGGCGGCTGACGACCTGCTGCTCGTGTCGGTCAAGGGTCAGTCGGTGCGGTTCACGGCGACCGACGACACGCTGCGGCCGATGGGTCGCTCGACCTCGGGCGTGACGGGCATGAAGTTCCGCGACGGCGACTCGTTGCTGGCGATGAACGTCATCGAGGACGGCACCGACCCGGACGTCTTCGTGGTGTTCGAGAACGGCCTGGCCAAGCGGACGCTCTCGTCGGAGTACCCCGTCAAGGGCCGCGCGACGCTCGGTGTGCTCGTGGCCAAGGCCTCGGACCGTGGCGGCGACCTCGTCGGTGCGCTGGTCGTGTCCCCCGAGGACGAGGTCATGCTGGTCATGGAGAAGGGCCGGATCGTGCGCTCCCGCGTCGACGAGGTCCGCTACACCGGCCGCAACACCCAGGGCGTGACCTTCGCCAACCCGGGCAAGAACGACGCGATCGTGGCCGTGGCCCGCAACGTCGAGCGCGCCGCGGAGGAGGAGCTCGAGGAGGCGGGCGCGCTCGCCCCCGAGGGTGACGACGACGCCGGTATGCCGGGCGACGGCCCCTCGGACACCGCCGACACGGGCGCCGGTGACGGCGCTGCGAGCACGACGGAGTCGGCCGCAGGCACTAGCGTGGCCGGGGAGAGCGACGAGACGGCCGTGTCCGACGACGCGACCACAGCCGAGGACCCGCAGGAGGACGACCAGTGAGCAGCTCGAGCAGCTCGGCATCCGACCGCACCCAGTCGATGGACGCCGTGAACGACACGGCGGTGCGCGAGCCCGTCCGCACCACGTCGGGCGGTTCCGTCCCGGCGGCGGGCTCGGGCACGGGCAGCGGCCGGCAGGCCAAGCTCCGCGTGCAGCGGGTCGACCCTTTGTCGGTGCTCAAGCTGGCGTTCCTGCTGTCGGTGGCTGCGGGCATCGCGGGGGTCGTGCTGATCGCCGTGCTGTGGATGATCCTCAACGGGATGGGCGTGTTCTCGTCGATCAACGAGATGGTGCTCGGGCTCCTGCCGCAGGGCAAGGAGTTCGACCTCATGGACTACGTCGGCTTCAGCCGCGTGCTGTCCCTGTCGATCGTGATCTCGTTCATCAACATCCTGCTGCTGACGGCGCTGGCCACCCTGGCGGCGTTCCTCTACAACATCTGCGCCGGCCTGGTCGGCGGCGTGCGTCAGACGCTGACCGACGACTGACGAGCCGCGAGCCTGGCAGACGGCCGCCCGTTTTGGCCGCAGCACCGGGCATGCGGTAGCGTTACTCCTCGCGTCGAGCACCTTGTCAAGGGGTCCTCGAGGCGGGTGCGGGCCTATAGCTCAGACGGTTAGAGCGCTTCCCTGATAAGGAAGAGGTCACAGGTTCAAGTCCTGTTAGGCCCACCACGTGAGGAGCCACCAGTCCCCGAGACGGTGGCTCCTTTCGTCGTCCGAGCATGATCGCCAGGCACCGCCGCCGGCCCGCCCCGCCTGTCCGCCGCCCCGGATCGTCACGGTGGCTAGGCTGGAGCCCCCGACCCAGGAGGTAGTCATGCGCAAGATCATCGCCGGTCTGCTCGCCGTCGGCGCCGCCGTCGCCCTCACCGAGCGCGAGCGTCGCCGTCGGGCCGAGGACGAGCTGTGGGCCGAGGCCACCAAGCCGGTATAGTCGGCCGAGCGCCTCGCGGCGCATCCGGGGCCTTGGCGCAATTGGTAGCGCACCTGCTTTGCAAGCAGGGGGTTAGGGGTTCGAGTCCCCTAGGCTCCACCCCACGCACAAGGCTCGAACCCTTGCCAACGGAAACGTTGGTGGAGGTTCGGGCCTTGTGTGCGTCTGCGGCCCAGGTCAGAGCGTTGGCGTTGACCTGCGGATCGAGGAGCATTTCGAAGGGCCGGTTGTGCTCGACGCGCAGCTCGTTGTCCTCGTCGATGTAGACCTTCGTGAAGAACGCCTGGTTGCATAGCCGCCGGTTGGTGTCGTCGCAGCGGGCGTAGATGTCGGCGCAGTTGGCGAGCAGTCCGAGGGCGTCGTCGAGGTGGGCGCGGGCGTCGGCGTAGTCGCCGAAGTGGGCGTCGATACGTCGGGTCACCTTGTCGAGTTCGGCGACGATTCGGTCCTGCTCGCGCTTGAGCACGGTCAGCGGGATCGCGTCGGCGTAGTGCGCCTGCATGAGCCGGTCCTGCTCGCTTTCGAGCCGGTCGCGGCTGGTGGTGAGGCGTTCCAATTCCTCGGTTTCGGCGGCCATGAGCCGGTCGAACTCGTGGTGGAGCATCCCCGCGAGTGCGTCCTGCTGAGCCGGCGTGATCTGCACGCGAGAGTAGTAGTCCTCGACGAGCTTCTCGACATCCTCGATGAGCATCGCCTGGCGCGTGCAGTCGGTCCGCTTGGAGTGTCGGCCGGAGCAGACGAAGTAGCAGTACACGTTGCCGTGGCGGTTCTTCGCGTTGGAGACGATGAGCCGCGAACCGCACTGGCCGCAGTGGATAGTGCCTTTGAGGTAGTGGCCGTGGACTTGGGTCGCCTCGACGGCGCACTGGTGCGCGGTGAGCACGGACTGGACCTGGTACCAGACCTCGGCAGGCACGAGCGCCGGGTGGTTGCCCTTGTATCGGGTGCCTCGGTAGATGACATCGCCCTTGTAGTACGGGTTGATCAGGAGGCGATGGATGGTGGACACGGCCAAGGGCTTCGCCGGCCTCTTCGGCGTGGGCAGGCTGCGCAGTCCGCGCGAGGTGAGTTCGTCGTGGAGCTGGCTGACGCTCCAGTTCCCGGATGCGTATGCCTTGAATGCCCACTCAATCATCGGTGCTCGCTCGGGATCGAGTTCGATGGTGCGGAGCTCGCGCCCCAACTCGTCGCGCTTGCGGACGTTGAGGTAACCGATGGGTGCTCGTCCGTTCGTGCCGCCACCGATGGCCTTCTGGGTCATGCCCTTGGTGACTTCGGTGTGAACCGCCCCGGGTTCA
>NZ_DLOE01000028.1:0-56175 GCF_002479615.1 Arsenicicoccus sp. UBA7492
GGGGGGTCGGCCCCCCGGGGGGGGGGGGCCGCGCGGGGGGGGGTGCGGAGGGGGCTGGGGGGCGGGGGGGGGGGGGGGCCCCCGGGGGCCCCCCCGCCCCCGACCGGGGGGGGGGGGTTGGCCGGCGGACGGAGCGTTGCCATCCGTGCCGGGGCTGGGGACACTGACGGCATGAGCCGAACCCGCCGCGCCATCTCGCTGGCATGTGCAGCCTCGTTCGGCGTCGCCGGTGTCATCTTCCTGGTCGACTCCCACCCCTCGGCCTACCTCGCCATGGCGGTCGGCTTTCTCCTCCTCGGGCTGAGCCGAGGCCGATGGTGGACGGCGATCGTCGGGCTGGTTCCCGCCCTCGGGTGCCTGTTCGTCTGGGACCTCGCGGTGCAGTACCCCTCCTCCACCGTCTACAACCTGAACGACGGTCTGGGTGCGATTGCCGACCTGGTCTGGCCCTTGATGGGTTTCGCGTGGGTGACCGCGCTGATGGCGCCCGACTTTGCCCAGGACGCCGCGACACCCACAGATCACGTGATGTCGGCTGTCGCCTTGAGCGCACTCCTCATCGGTCCGTGGCACCTGGCCTCGTTCAACGTCTCGATCAACGAGATTGGCGGCCCCTACGGCCCGGCGCAGTATGTCGTCGCGGGGACCCTTTTGGTGGCGGCCGCGGCCATGATGGTTCGAGACTTCTCCGCACGGCGCAGGGGTCAGCGGGCGCACCCCGCCGCGACGTGATCCTGGTCGGAGGACCGCAGCGGGACGAGGCGGCACACGCAACGCGTCCTCTGGAGATGGGCGGGCTGGCGACCCGGTCAGCCAGGGCTTCGACCTCGACGCCTTCGCGGCAACGGGTGGAGAAGACCACCGATGACGGTGGCGGAATCCACCCGTTAGCTACGCGGCCCACCTCGTGGGCAGCGCCTCGCAGCAACGGGTGGAGAAGGCCACCGATGACGGTGGCGGATTCCACCCGTTAACCACGCGGCCCACCTCGCGGGCAGCGCCTCGCAGCAACGGGTGGAGACGGCCACCGATGACGGTGGCGGAATCCACCCGTTAGCTACGCGGCCCACCTCGTGGGCAGCGCCTAGCAGCAACGGGTGGAGAAGGCCACCAATGACGGTGGCGGATTCCACCCGTTGGCCACGGCGCGGGCGCTGGCAGGGCCCAGGGCAGTGCTCGCAGCTAGCGGACGAGGCGGTCGAGCAGGGTGGTCAGCTCGGCCGCGGGGTCGCGGGTGAGGCCGCCGTGGGGGCGTGACGGCTGGATCACCGTGCTGCGGGGCGCCTCCAGCCAGCCGAACCTGCGCCAGGGCCGGGCCGCTGCGTCCAGCCCTGCGACGGCCTCGCCACGGCATACGGCACGAACCGTCTCAAGCCCGTCGCCCAGCGCGTCGAGGTCGACGTCCGCGCAGAGGGCCCGCAGCCGCGACGCGTCGACGTGCACGGCCGCGTCGAGGAAGCCCGCGTCCTGGCTGTAGATCACGACCCCCACGTTGACGAACTCCTCGCGCTCGACGCGGGGGACGGCGCGCAGCACGAGGTACTGGTAGGCGAACCAGGGGGAGCGCTCGGCGTCGGCGGTCGGGACGTAGCGCCGGGCCGGCTCGCTCATCGGGTCCACCGCCGACGGGCCTCCTGGGACCGGGCCAGGTCCTCCGGGCCCTCGCTCGGCGGTCCCGCGGGCGGGCCGGGCAGCCAGGCCGAGCGGTCGGCCAGCCGGGCGAGCAGGCAGTCGACGTATGCCGCACGCACGGCCTCGGGGGAGTCCAGGCCGGCGAGGCCCTCGACGGGGTGCAGCCACTCGGCGGGCACCGCCTCGACGGCCGCCCGCACCACGTCCGGCGTCAGCACCGCAGCGCACGCACCGTCGAGCGCCGACACGTCACCGGCCGGGCCGCGCAGGATGTGCCGCTCGGCGTCGTAGGGCTGCGCCGCGAACCGGGCGGGGTCGACGCCGCGGGACGGCCACGAGTGGTGGAAGTACAGCGCCGCCCCGTGGTCGATCGCCCACGTCTGGCCGTGCCAGCGCAGCAGGTTGGGGTTGCTCCAGGTGCGGTCGACGTTGGCGGTGAGGGCGTCCAGCCACAGGATCCGCCCGGCGAGAGCCGCATCCGGCGGCTGGGACCCGTCATACCCGAAGGCACCCGGCAGGAAGTCCACCCCGAGGTTGGGGCCGAGGCTCGCGGTCAGGACGTCCTGGACCTCCTCGTCCGCCTCGAACCGGGCGATCGCCTCGTGCAGCTCCAGCACCACGAGCTCCGGCGTCGGGATGTCGAGGGCGCGGGCGAGCCCGGCCACGATGACCTCGGCCACGAGCACGCGCGGGCCCTGGCCGGCGCCGGTCAGCTTCATGACGTAGGTGCCGTCGTCGGACGCCTCCACCAGGCCGGGCAGCGAGCCGCCCTCACGCAGCGGCAGGACGTAGCGTGTCGCCGTCACCCGCGCGAGGGCGGTGGACAGGGTCATCGGCGGGCGACCGTCATACGCGCCCGGCCTCCTTGGCGACCGCGTAGGTCTGGCGGGCGATCTCGCCCTCCTCGTCGGTCGGGATGACGAAGACGCGCACCCGCGAGTCGGCGGTGGCGATGTCGTGGGCCTGCTTGGAGCGGCCGGCGTTGAGCTCGGGGTCGACCTCGATGCCGAGGATGCCGAGGCCCTCGGTCGCCATGCGCCGCACGACGACGGAGTTCTCACCGATGCCGCCGGTGAAGACGATGGCGTCGAGCGACCCGAGGGCAGCGGTGTAGGCGCCGATGTACTTCTTGAGGCGGTAGGTCGCGACCTCCTGCGCGAGGCGGGCGCGGTCGTCGCCGGAGGCGCGCAGGTCCTCGACGTCGCGGCTGTCGCTGTGCCCGGTCAGGCCCTTGAGCCCCGACTCCTTGTAGAGCGCGTGGTCGACCCCTTCCATGGTCAGGCCGGCGGCGCGGACCATGTGCATCGGGATCGCGGGGTCGATGTCGCCGCTGCGGGTGCCCATGACCAGGCCCTCGAGCGGGGTGAGGCCCATCGACGTGTCGATGCTGACGCCGCCCTTGACGGCGGTGACGGAGGCGCCGTTGCCGAGGTGCAGGACGATGACGCTGACCTCGCTCGGGTCCTTGCCGAGCATCCGCGCGGCCTCCTGCGAGACGTAGAGGTGCGAGGTGCCGTGGAAGCCGTAGCGCCGCACGCCGTGCTGCTCGCGCCACGCGTGCGGGACGGCGTAGGTGTAGGCGTAGTCCGGCATCGTCTGGTGGAAGGCGGTGTCGAAGACGCCCACCTGCGGCAGGTCGGGAAAGAGCTCGAGCGCGGCGCGCAGCCCGACGAGGTTGGCGGGGTTGTGCAGCGGCGCGAGCGGCGTCAGCTCGTCGAGCGTGTCCAGCAGCTCGTCGGTGACGAGGACGGCGTCACTGAACTTCTCGCCGCCGTGGACGACGCGGTGGCCGACCGCCACGAGCTCGGCGTCGGCGAGCCTCGGCCCGACGCGGTCGAACATCTCGACCACGGCGGCGATGGCGGCCTTGTGGTCGGGGCAGTCGATGGCCTTGGCGACCTTGTCGCCGCCGCCGGTGTGGGTGATCTTGGCGCTGGGCAGCCCGATCGCCTCGACCAGCCCGACGGCGAGCACGTCACGCGTGCCGACCTGGACGAGCTGGTACTTCAGCGAGGACGACCCGGCGTTGAGGACGAGGACCGAAGGCATGGGTGTGACTCTCTGGCTGGCGGGGCGGTCTGGGCGGGCTGGTCAGGGGGTCTCGGCCAGCTGGGCGGCCGGCGCGGGCAGGGTGGACTGGATGGCGGTGATCGCCACCGTGTTGACGATGTCGCGCAGGGTGGCGCCGCGGGACAGGTCGTTGACCGGCTTGCGCAGGCCCTGCAGCACCGGGCCGATCGCCACGGCGCCGGCGGTCCGCTGGACGGCCTTGTAGGTGTTGTTGCCGGTGTTGAGGTCGGGGAAGATCAGCACGGTCGCCTGCCCGGCGACGGCGGAGCCGGGCGCCTTGCTCGACCCGACCGCGGGGTCCACGGCGGCGTCGAACTGGATCGGTCCCTCGACGAGCAGCTCCGGCGCGCGGCGGCGCACGATCTCGGTCGCCGCGCGGACCTTGTCGACGTCGGCGCCGGACCCGGACGTGCCGGTGGAGTACGACAGCATCGCCACGCGCGGCTCGATCCCGAACGCCGTGGCGGTCTGCGCCGAGGAGATGGCGATGTCGGCGAGCTGCTCGGCGTCGGGGTCGGGGTTGACGGCGCAGTCGCCATACACCGTCACGTGGTCCTTGAGGCACATGAGGAAGCTCGAGCTGACCACGGAGACACCGGGATTGGTCTTGACGACCTCGAGGGCCGGCCGGATCGTGTGGGCCGTGGTGTTGACCGCGCCGGAGACCATGCCGTCGGCCTCGCCCATCAGCACCATCATCGTGCCGAAGTAGGACGGGTCGATCACGACCTCGCGGGCCCGCTCGACGGTCATGCCCTTGTGCGCCCGCAGCTCGGCATAGCGCGCCGCGAACCGCTCGACGTGGTCAGGGTCCTGGGGGTCGATGATCTGGGCGCCGGTCAGGTCGACGCCGATCTCGCGCGCCCGCGCCTGCAGCTCGTCGGCGACGCCGAGCAGCGTGATGCGCACCGTCTTGCGGCTGAGCAGGATCTCGGTGGCGCGCAGGATCCGGTCGTCCTGCCCCTCCGGCAGCACGATGTGGCGGTCGGCGGCGCGGGCCTGCTCGAGGAGGCGGTGCTCGAACATCAGCGGCGTGACGATCGAGGGGTGCGGCTCGCGCAGGTGGCCGAGCAGCGCGTCGGTGTCGACGTGCTCGGCGAACAGCTCGACGGCGGTGGCGACCTTGCGGGTCGAGGCGGGCGTCATCCGGCCGCGGACCCCGCTCAGCGCCATGACGGTGTCGTGGGTGCCGCCCTGCGTGGTCATGATCGGCAGGCTCGAGCCGAGGCCGTCGATCAGCCGGCGCACCTGCGGGGGCAGCTCGAAGCCGCCGTTGAGCATGACGCCGGCGATGCTCGGGAAGGTGCTCGACTGGTGCGCGAGCAGCACGCTCAGCAGCACGTCGGCCCGGTCGCCGGGGGTCAGCACGAGGGACTCGTCGAGCAGCCGGTCGAGCACGTTGGGCATGGTCATCGCCGCGGTCACGAAGGCGAGCGCCTCGCGGTCGAGCAGCGACTCGTCCCCGGAGATCAGCTCTGCGTCGGTGGCCTTGAGCAGGTCGCGGACCGTCGGGGCGGACAGCACCGTCGAGGCCGGGATGACGTATGTCGGCAGGCCGGCGCCTCCCGCGGAGCCCGCCGTCACGCCCTGGACCGCCGCACGGAGGTCCTCCGCAGCGGCGTCGGCGCGGTTGACGACGACGGCCAGGGGAGTGGCGGAGTTGGTGCGCAGCTCGGTGAGGGCCATCTCGACGACGGTGGCGACGTCCTCGGTCTCGCGGCCGTGCGCGCCGACGACGAGCAGGACCGGGGCCGCGAGGTTGGCGGCGATCCGGGCGTTGTAGGAGAACTCTGTCGGGCTGGTGACGTCGGTGAAGTCGGAGCCGAGCACGAGGACGATGTCGGCGCCGTGCTGGATCTCGTGGTAGCGCTCGACGATCCGGGACAGCGCGCCGTCCGGGTCCTGGTGGACGTCGTCGTACGACACGCCCACCGCCTCGGCCGGCGACAACGGCACCGAGCTGCGCGACAGGACGGTCGCGAGGACCGTGTCGTCCTCGGGCACCCCCTCGGTCACGGGTCGATAGACCGCGACCCGGGCATAGCGCCGGGTCAGGGACTCGAGCAGCCCGAGGGCCACGGCGGACTTACCGCTGTGGCCCTCGGCGGACGCGACATAGACGCTGGTCTCCACAGGGACGAGGGTAACGGGCGGCGCCCGTCGACGTCGGGCGGGGTCAGCGGGCGAGGGCGAAGACGCGCCCGGAGACCTCGTCGAGCTCGACGAGGACGAAGACCTCCTTGCGCGTGTCCACCCACGGGTGCAGGCCGAGCTCCTCGAGGCGGTCCGCCTCGTCCATGTTGTGCACCACGTGCGCGTCGCCCTTGCCGATGACGCTCCACGCGGTCTGGGTGGTGACGTCGTCGATCTCGATGGCGACGCGCGAGGCCACGACCAGGGAGGCCAGCTTGCTGCCCTCGGCGGTGCGGAACACGAGGCGGCCGTCGTGGACCACGTAGTTGATGGGGGTGATCTGCACGTCCCCGACGGCGGCGGTGGCGAGTCGGCCGAAGGTGGTGGACCCCAGGCGCTCCCAGCACTGCTCCTCGGTCATCTGCTGCACGGGCTCGTTGACGTCGCTCATGGGTCAATCCAAGACCCGCCCCCGGGGGTTGTCGACCGGAGGATCGTGTCTGCTTCCTCACGCCCGCGCGCCCGCGCTGGTCGGAGCCCGAGGGTTGAGCCCCCGGGCGGTCGGGGTATCCGACCCGCCATGACCTACCCCCCGCAGCCCGGTTCCGGCCCCTACGACCCCCGGCCCGGCGACGCCTACGACCCGCGTCCCGGTGACGCCTACGCCAACCGCCCGACGGACGCCTACGGCAACCCGTCCGACGCCTACGGCCAGCAGGGCGGACAGTTCGGTGGACAGCCTGGGCAGTATGGCGGCCAGCAGGGCCAGTACGAGGCGCAGGAGTCCGGCCGGTCCGGCCCGAGGCTCTTCCCCTTCCCGCACTGGAGCACGCGCACCCGCAACGGCACCTCCGTGTCCGTCGGCGGCTGCTGCCTGCCGCTGCCGATCGGCTGCCTCGCGACGACGCTCACGGTGGGTGCGGTGGCCGCCTCGCGCGTCTATCGCCACGTGCGTCGCTGAACGTCATTGAGCGTCTCTGAGCCTCTCCCAGCGCGGCTGACCAGAACCTCGCCGTCGATGGCGTAGGGTGTGGGCAGCGGTCCGCCCTGTCTTGCCTCGGGCTGCAGGTGTCACGACCGGTGTCCTCACCCCGGTCACGCTCGTCGGCTCGTGCCGGCGCGCCAGGTGCACACGTCGATGCGTCATCGCGTCGCTCGTGCCCGGCGAGACGCTCGCCGTCTTACGGAGATCTTTTGAGCAACAATGCTTTTGCGCGCCTTGGCGTGCCCACGTCCCTGTCCTCTGTCCTGGAGGGCAAGGGCATCACCGAGCCGACGCCCATCCAAGCCGTCACCCTGCCGGACTCGCTCGCCGGCCGCGACGTCCTCGGTCGGGGCCGCACCGGCTCCGGCAAGACCTACGCGTTCCTGCTGCCGCTCGTCACGCGTCTCGCGTCGTCGGGCAGCCGCCGCACCCCGAGCCGCCCCCGCGCGCTGATCCTGGCGCCGACCCGTGAGCTCGCCACCCAGATCGAGGCGGCCGCCGCGCCGCTCGTCGCGGCCGAGGGCCAGCGCACGCTGACCGTCTTCGGCGGCGTGGGCCAGGGCCCGCAGGTGTCGGCCCTCAAGCGTGGCGTCGACATCCTCATCGCCTGCCCCGGCCGTCTGCAGGACCTCGTCCAGCAGGGTCTGTGCGACCTCGGCGGGATCGAGATCACGATCCTCGACGAGGCCGACCACATGGCCGACCTGGGCTTCCTGCCCACCGTCAAGCGCCTGCTCGACCGCACGCCCGAGCGCGGTCAGCGCATGCTGTTCTCCGCGACGCTGGACGCCGGGGTCGACGTGCTGGCCAAGCGCTACCTGCACGACCCGGTCACCCACCACGCCGACTCGGCGCAGTCGCCCGTGTCGGCCATGGACCACCACGTGCTGCACGTCCACACCGACGACCGCCTGCCGGTGCTGGTCGACCTGACCGCGGGCCCGGGCCGCACGGTCGTGTTCACCCGCACCAAGTACGGCGCCAAGAAGCTCACCAAGCAGCTCAACCGCTCCGGCGTGCCGGCCGTCGAGCTGCACGGCAACCTCGGGCAGGGGGCGCGCACCCGCAACCTCGACGCGTTCCACTCCGGCACGGTCCAGACGCTGGTCGCCACCGACATCGCCGCCCGCGGCATCCACGTCGACGACGTCGCGCTGGTCATCCACGCCGACCCGCCGGTCGAGCACAAGGCCTATCTGCACCGCTCGGGGCGCACCGCGCGCGCCGGGGCCGCCGGCACCGTCGTCACGATGATGCTGGACGACCAGATCAAGGACGTCCGCGACCTGACCCGCGCGGCCGGCATCAAGCCGACCACCACGCGCGTCGGCCCGGACCACGCGCTCCTGCGCCGTCTCGTGCCGGGGGAGCGCACGTATGCCGCGCCCACCGACGCCACGGTCGTCTCTCCTGACGCCCAGCAGGGCTCGGGCCGTCGTGGGGGAGGCCGCCCCGGCGGTCGCTCCGGCGGTGGCGCACGCCAGGGTGGCGGCAGCCGCACGGGCCAGTCGCAGGGTCGCCGTCAGGGCTCCGGCTCAGGCACCGCCCAGGGCGGCTCCGGCGCCCGTCAGGGTGGCCAGCAGCGTCAGCAGTCCGCCGGCCAGCCCCGCCAGGGCGCGTCCGGCGGTGGCTCCCGCGGCGGTGCCCGTCCGGCCCGCACCGGCGGCGCCGCGGCGTTCTCGTCGGGCTCCTCGGCAGGCCGTCGCAGCCGCTGACCGACCGCGCCTCGCGATTCGGTGATCGGTGCTGCGTCTGCTAGAGTTTCACGTCGTTGCCCCGGTGGTTCCCACCAGGCGCAGCACCACCTGTCCGGGTGGCGGAATGGCAGACGCGCTAGCTTGAGGTGCTAGTGTCCTTTATCGGACGTGGGGGTTCAAGTCCCCCCTCGGACACCAAGTAATGTCTCAGATGTCAGTCAAAAGACCGGACCCTTAGGGTCCGGTCTTTTGACGTCTGGACGGCACCAAGGGTTCAACGGTTGGTGCGGAGGCAGATTGCTGGCGACTTGTCGGGCCCCTTGGTAGGCGGGGCCCTAGGGACGGCTCGGGCCCAGATCCCGGCGCGTGTGGCGGTCGCGCGGCACGACCTCGCCGAACGAATCAGCCGTGCAGGGTGCGCAGGACGACGAGCTCGCGGAGGGAATTCGCCGAGCAGGTGGCCCTGCCCTGCAAGACGTCCCCCAGGCTGTTGCCGTCGACGACGTCGTGTACCGACAAGCGGGCAAGCCGGGTCCCCAGGGCTACCGCGTACCCATCTCGCATCGCGTCGTACAGGGCGCGCTGCCGCCACCGCGCAGGCCCCACCGGGTGGCCCAGGCCCGTCTCACGGGGCCCAGACTTGCCGAATTGGATCTCGCTGCTCGGGTTCGTCCAAAACTTCTGGTGTGAGGCCGCCTTCATGCAGACGTCCTCGAAGGCGTCACAGTAGCTGCGATAGGCACCTTGCCATGGCAGGGCGGCGGCCCACGCGGGAGCGAGGGTAACCCCACGGAACCGATTGAAGTGCTGCTCCTCGTCGAGTTCCACCACAATCCCACCCAGGCAAGCATCCCAGGAACGGGGCGCGAGCCGGGGCTTCAATTGGACCCCACCCAATTGCTCGTACAGCAAGTCGATTTCGTGGGCGAGTGCCTTCAAATGCTCCCTGCGCGGTGAGGGCGGACGGTCTGTGGGTATGGATGTCAGGCCAGCGCTTTCGAGCAAGCGTATGAGAGCCCTACCGCGTTCGCCGTTACTGACCATTTCGCGATAATGCCCCACCACCAGGTTCCGTCACGCGCTCGCCGCCACTCTTTACGCAGATGGGCTATGGGTCCCGTTGCCGAAACCTGCCACAGCAGCCCGGCTCGCGCGTTAGGGTGCGAGAACGTTAGTTGTCTGGAGCGACGATGTTCCGGGGCAGGAGTGGGTCATGAGTGGATACACGGTCATCGATTTCGAGACGACCGGGGTGGTCCCCGAGCGCGGAGACCGCATTGTCGAGATCGGTGTCGTCAATGTTTCTGACCTAGGGGAGATCCAGGGCCACTGGTCGACACTGGTCAACCCGCAGCGCGACGTCGGGCCATCCAACATTCACGGCCTGACCGCCTCCGATGTGCTCGGCGCACCCACCTTCGATGAGATCGCCCCCTATGTCCTCGACGCCGTCGCTGGCCGCACCGTCGTTGCACATAACGCAGTCTTCGATCTGCGCTTCCTAGCCCACGAGTTGCTGCACGTCGGGGTCCCGTTGACGGACTTGCCACTTTCCGGTGTCTGCACCATGCGATGGGCCAGCGCCTACCTGCAGACGCCCAGCCGCAAGCTCATCGACTGCTGCACCTCCTGCGGCGTCGACCTCGTCGACGCCCACTCCGCGCACGCGGACGCACTCGCCACCGCAGGCCTGCTCGCGCACTACCTGGAGGCATGCCGGTACGAGCCCCCGTGGATGGATGTTGTCCAGTCGACCCGCGGCTACGTGTGGCCGCCGTACGCAACGTCTTACCCCGAGTTGCGGATGGTCCGCAGAGGGGAGGGCCGGGATACGCAGCGCGGTGACACATGGCTGGACCGGCTCGTCAGCCGACTCCCGCGATCGGCCGACTACCGCGTCGACTCCTACCTTGAGGTCCTCGGCCGCGCTCTGCTCGACGGAATCCTTGCCGAGCACGAGAAGGATGAGCTCGTCGCCGTTGCCGACATGTGCGGCCTTACCCGCGGGGTGGTCCTAGACGTCCATGGCTCCTACCTCGAGGCAATGGCTCGCGCTGCGCTGGAGGATGGTGTCGTCACCCCTGACGAGCGCGCCGAGCTGAACCGGGTGGCGGCCCTGCTTGGCTTGCACCGCGGTGACGTGAGTGCCGCGCTGGCGGCTGCCAGCGACGCCCTCGACCAGGACGTACCGGCAATCGACTCGCCCATGACGACCGCTGGTATCCAGCTCGAGGTGGGGGACCGAGTCGTATTCACCGGCGTGATGAGCCGCGAGCGGCCCGAGTGGGAGTCGCTCGTGCGATCCCATGGGCTGCAGCCCGGCGGGGTCACGAAGCAGACCAAGGTTGTGGTGGCTTCAGATCCGAACTCTATGTCCGGCAAGGCTGCCAAGGCGCGCGCCTACGGCGTTCCGATCATCACCGAGGCGGCCTTCGAGCGGATCTTCATCGCCTGGGCGGCGACCGCGGCATAACCTGCTCGCCCCGCATTTCGACTTCCTGGGGATGGACAACCAGAACGACTGTTCCGGCGGCGCACCTCGGTGTCATCGGCCAATCTTGGCGATTGTTTGATGTGAGTCCTGACGCAGCAAGTCATCCACGCACAGCGCCGTGGCCATCCGAGGCGCGGAGTCTCCCTTGACATCCGTGGGCACCCCGCAGTCGCGAATCCACGTTGTTCGCACGGTAGCAGGCGGCCACCCGTTCGCGGCTGCTTCAAGCGTCCTCCTCGCTGCATGTCTCCTGGGGCGCTGGTTGACGGCCGAAGCGTGCAGCTCAACCGGGGGATTCGTCGTCAAGGACCCATGTCATTCGCAGTGGCAGGGCTGCCCGCGTCCTGGCCGGGAGTCTGTCATAGGTCTCGTACACGCGCTTGAGCAGCGCATCTGCGTCCCAGATACGCAGGCGGGTACGCAGCTGCCTGAACTCCCGGTCAGCGGCGCTCGTGACACCGCCCCAGGCGACGAGGAGTGCTTGGTCGGCCTGGTACTGCGCCATCGCGCTGTGCAAGCCACGAACCACCGGGGCCCCCACTGCCGTGTGCTCCGACTTCACCTCGACGATGAGCGTGGGCGAGTCAAGCCCGAGACGACCCGTTCCCGCCAGGATGTCGACCCCTCCGTCCGGACCGGCAGGAGAGACGACGCACTCGAAGCCCAAAACTTCGAGAACGTCCGCGACGAGCCGCGTGAGCTTGTGCCCTGCGAAGTTCTCCACGAGATGGGTGCGAATCCGGTCCTGGATGGCCTCCAGGGTCGGCATGGACACGGGATCGAGAACATCGCTGGCGTCATCGTCGGGGGCGGGCTCCACAGGGACGCTCCGGGTGGCTGCTGACCTGGGTGGCTGGTCAGCAGTCGGGGTCGATGTGGGCAACAGGTTGTTGCCCACATCGGTCCCGGTCTCCATGACCGCAGCGAGGCCGGCCTCTGCATTGTTCCGGGAGGGGCTGAAGACGGTGCGGATCGCGTTGAGGCTGTACAGCAGGTCGTCCTTGATGGCTCCCTTCGAGACGGGCTCAGGGGACCACGTCACGGGGATCCTGTGGCGACGGCTCGCATCAGGATTGGCGTGGTCGTACTCGTAACGGCCCGAGCATCGACCGATGGTGAGTTAGCCGCTCCGCAGCTTCGACGGCATGACGACGATGTCGCCCGGTTCGATGGTTTCGCGAAAGGCCCATAGCTGCCCAGCGGTGGCGCCGATCTTATGGGGGCTCTCGTCGGGCAGGTGCGCCTCAACCAGAGCACGAACGTCCTCGCGCGAGCGGCAGCCGCTCAGGTCTGGAACGCCCCAGCCGACCGTGGCGCAGCCCGTGTCGAGCGTACTGCTCGTTCTCGCCGCCCGCGCCTGCGCGTACTACCCATGCGGTCACGATGCTGGTCCTTTCCTCGCGTCAGTGGGGAGGATGTCGAGGGGTGGGAGGGCGTCAACAATCTTCATCGTCTCGACGCTCACCGTGACGATCCGAGCGAGCAAGTCGAGGATGTAACGGGGGTCGTCGACCTCGTGGGACCAGTCGTTCGGGTCGTTGACGATGCCCGACGCTTTGTCCGTCTTTACCTGGTAGCGGTCCATGATCCACTCAACGGCCGATCGGGAGCCGAGCATGTAGCGGTAGGCGTCCTCGGGCATGCCGGACACGGTGATGTGACCGTTGTACTTGATGGTCGACTTGTCGGCCACGAGCTTCTTCGTCTCGGGGTCGCGCTGCTTGGCGAAGGCCATCTTCTCCACGCGGTAGAACTCCCACGCCACCGCGCCGGACGGCTGCGCGTCGAGGCCCTCCAACGGGTAGGGCTCGACGGTCTCGTAGTCGAGGTGCAGCTTCGCGAGCTCTCGGCCGGCCTCGACGTACGGCCATGGGTCGGTGACGAGCGGGATGCGCGGCAGCACCTTCTTGAGGTCAGCTGCGTACGTGGCGCGGTAGTCCTGGGAGTGGAGCAACCCGTAGCAGTAATCGAAAATGTCGTCCTTGGTCAATCGTTGACCATAGGCGGCGCGGAAGCGGGCCAGGGCGCCATCGGTGATCGCGTCAACGCGCACGTGGCCGTCGATAGCGCGTCCTCCGTCGTCAACCTCGTCGAACGCAAGCAGCCCCTCCAGCTCTTGAGGGGCGACAGGGGCGTTTACCCAGCGAGGAAAGCACTGGCCAGTGCTTAGCGTATGGAAGTTCGGGATGGCGTCGACGACAAGGATGGAGCTGTCAGACGTCGCGCTGGGGCCTGACACGTACAGTGCTTGAGTGGCGACGCCCTCGCGGAAGAATTTGACTGCGCCCGGACGTTCATGCAGCGACTGGTTAGCTGACACCCACTGCTTGAAGAAGGGACGGTACACGGCGACCCTCGGAGGCTTATCATCTGGCGGTAGGTGGCGCCCACGGCGCAATTCATTCTCGAGACCGTCGCTCCAACTGATCTTCCGCTTGTCCAGCTCCGCGGATCGGTCCCGGTGGCCCTCGTCAACAAGTCTGTTGAACGTGGAAACCATTCGCTCAACGCTCTCCCGCAGGTTTTCGCGAGAGGAGGCGTAGACCCACGGATCACGGCTAGTGGACGTCCCCGGTGCGAAGTCCTGGAAGATGCCGCCCTTGAGGGGGATGAAGGCTTCGAATGACACAGATCGCTGGTCTAGCCAGTCGCCGTACTGGTTGGGCGTGACGGCTGTGGTTGGAACGTGTGTGATATCTATTGCTCTTGCGACGGTCGTTAGCTTCTGCTCTCGTGTGAGATAGTCTCCCACCATGCTGTAATGAATTTTGGCCGGTCCCGCGTTGCCTGGGCTCTTGATGAGTATCGTAATAGCAACTGTCGCCTGCGAGCCTGCTCCGAAAATTTGACCACCTTCTCTCTTCCAGTCGGTGGCTCGCATATTTCCCTTGAGATTGTAGATGTAGATGTCGCTGAATTCTGTCGACAGGGATCGACGCATTTGCGCAAAGGCATTGTTCTCGAGCCAGCCACCGTTGGTCACATAGGCAACGACGCCGCGCTCCCCGATGCGCATCGATGCCCATTTGATAGCGCGAACATAAGAATCGTATAGATTTCTCAAAAGTTTGACGCCAGAAGCGCTCCCGTACGAATTCCTGATGGCTTCATCCAGGTCCGGGTACTTTTCGTTGGCGCTGGCATCGTTGGCTGACCTCTGCCCAACTGAGTAGGGTGGATTTCCGACAAGGACGGTGATGTCGAGCTTCTTGAGGTGCTCGAGCCGCTCGTTGTTCTGGACGAAGACGGTGGTGTCGAGGCGGTCGTCGTTCTCCCAGGACTGAAAGGTGTCGGTGAGGATGAGCCCGGGGAAGGGCTGGTACTCCCCGGGGTCGTCGAGGGTGCCGGCCTTCTGGTCCTGAAAGGTGGTCTCAATGTTGACGGCGGCGATGTAGTACGCGAGCAGCAGGATCTCGTTGGCATGCAGCTCGTGCCGGTACTTGCGCACGAGGTCCTTCGGTTCGATGAGGCCAAGTGAGAGCAGGCGGGCGACGAACGTGCCGGTGCCGGTGAACCCGTCGAGGACGTGGACGCCCTCGTCGGTGAGGCCCTGGCCGAAGTGCTTGCGCAGCACGGCGTCGGCCGAGCGGAGGATGAAGTCGACGACCTCGGTGGGGGTGTAGACGATGCCGAGCTTGTCGACGGTGCGCTTGAACGCGGTGGCGAAGAACTTGTCGTAGAGCTCCACCATGATCTTCTGTCGGCCCTCGGCGTTGTCGATGCCCTCGACGCGGCTGCGGACGGAGGCGTAGAAGCCTTCGAGGCTGCTGTTCTCGGTATCCAGGGAGTGCTCGTCAAGGGCCTCGAGCATGCGCTCCATGGTCTGGGCGACGGGGTTGTGGGCGGCGAAGTCGTACCCGCCGAAAAGCGCGTCGAACACGGGCCTGGTGATGAGGTGCTGGGCGAGCATCTCGACGGCGTCGTCGCGGGTGATGTTGTCGTTGAGGTTGCCGCGCAGGCCGGTGAGGAACCGGTCGAACTCCGGCTGCACTCCCGACGCCGGGTTGTCGAGGAGAGCGGTGATGCGGGTGATGTGCTGCTGGGCGATGCCGGCGACGTCCTTGGCCCAGGTCTCCCAATAGCGGCGTTCGCCGACCTTCTCGACGATCTTGGCGTAGATGGCATCGCGGTAACCGCCGAAGTCGAGGTCGAGCATCGCCTGCTCGGTGGCGTCGTCGACCCCCGTCAGGTTGCCGTCGCCGTCGATGTGCCCGATGCCGATCTTGTCGTTGCGCTTGTCGCGGTTCAGGTCGAGCTTGTTGATCGTCGCCTCGAACCGGTCGTCGTGAGACCGCAGCGCCCGCAGGACCTTCCACACGCCGGCGTACTTGGCGTTGTCCGACAGCGCCGCCTCGGGGGACATGCCGGTGGGGATGGCGATGGGCAGGATGATGTAGCCGTAGTCCTTGCCCTTTGCGGTGCGCATGACGCGGCCGACGGACTGGACGACGTCGACCTCGCTGCCGCGCGGGGACAGGAACATCACGGCGTCCAGGGCGGGCACGTCAATGCCCTCGGACAGGCATCGGGCGTTGGTCAGGATGCGGCAGGTGTTCGGCTCGGGCTCTGCCTTGAGCCAGTCCAGGGCGGTGTTGCGGGCGAGGGCGTTGAAGGTGCCGTCGACGTGGCGGCACTCCACGCGCAGGTCCATCGACGCCGCGACGTCCTCGGCCTCCGTGTTGTCCTCAGTGCCGACGGGCGCGTCGAGGGTCTCGATGTGCTGGTCGACGACGGTGGGGAAGGCGGTGGCGATGGCCTTGCTCGTCTTGATGTTGGGCGCGAACGCGACGGCCCGCTTCATGGGGGTGAGCGACTCGCCGGTCGTGGTGTCGAAGTGCTTGGCCAGGCCGTTCCAGCAGCCGATGATCCGGGCGGCGTCGCCGAGCTGGATCTCGCCGTCCTGTGCGAGCTCGGTCTGGAAGTTCGAGGCGACGTACTTCTCGTCGACGGTGAGGATGAGCACGCGGTAGTCGGTGAGGTAGCCCTGCTCGACGGCCTTGCCGAAGCCGATGCGGTACAGCTCGGGCCCGTAGAGGGTCTCGTCGTCCATGGAGGCGATGACGGCGGCGTGGTCGTCGGCCTTGCTGCGGGCGTCGGAGCCGAAGATTCGCGGCGTTGCGGTCATGTAGAGCCGCTTGATGGCCTTGAGGTAGGTGTCGTCGTGGACGCGCATGAAGGGCGACTCGTCCGCGCCCGCGATTTTCGCGCCGGTGGTGCGGTGGGCCTCGTCGCAGATGACGAGGTCGAACGGAGCGAGGTCGCCGGCCTTCTGCGCACGGTGGATGACGTCGATGGACTGGTAGGTCGAGAAGACGACCGTCATCCGGTCCGTCTTGGCCTGCGCGGAGCGGATGCGGTTGATGAGCTCGTCGGTGTTCGTCGTCGACGGCAGTGCGAGGTCGGAGGCACGGATGTCCTCGCTCGTTGCGCCGGACCTCGCGGTGGCCTTGGTGTCGGAGCACACTGCGATCGGAGCCAGGGGGACCTCTGCCGCAGCGGACCACTCGCGCAGCGTCTGGGAGAGCAGGCTGATCGACGGCACGAGGAACAGCACCGTCGTGCCGGGCCCGGCGATCTGCTCGGCGAGGCGCAGGCTCGTGAAGGTCTTGCCGGTGCCGCAGGCCATGATCAGCTTGCCGCGGTCATGCGCCTGCAACCCTTCGGTGACGGCGGCGATAGCCTCGCGCTGGTAGGGGCGCAGCGGCTTGTCGTCGGACTTGGTGGGTAGCTGGTCAGGGCGGTCCCAGGTGAAGGAGTCCCAGTCGAGGTCTGCGGCCTCGAGGTCGGGCAGGCCGATCACCGTGACCGGGACGGCCTGGTCCTCGATCGTGCTGCGGGCGTGGGAGTTCCACTTGTCAGTGGTAGAGACGATGATGCGGCGCTTGAATGCCGACCCGCCCGAGGCGGACAGGAAGGTGTCGACATCCGGCTTCGAGACAGTCGTTCCCGGGGCGTAGAACTTCGACTGGATCGCGACCATCCCACCTGTCAGGGCGTCCTTGGCGACGAGGTCGATGCCCGTGTCCGGACGCCCCTGACGGCCGGGCCAGTCCTGCCAAAGCCACACGTCGTCGAACTGCTCGGTCCACAGCGGGTCCGTGCGCAGATACTGCAGCAGCAGACGCTCAAGCATGCTGCCCTTGTCGTGCTCGGACGTCGCCATGCCACGCAGCTGGTCCAGGACTTCGTACACCGTCGTCGACATGGGCCTGATTCTCACCGGCGATGCGCGATGAGCAAGCCATCAAGCCCGGCGCGTCTCCGTCCCGTCTGCTCCCCCGCGATGTAGGTGACGCCCAGTTCCCGCTGACCAGCGGGTCCAGGCGCCATCGACACGCACTCCCGGGTGGGGATTTCCGGCCACGGTGTAAGTCATCCACTCGACCGGGGTCTACGCGTCCGTCTAGTCCTGGGAGATGAGGTGAGAGATGACCTCGTCGCGAGGATCGAAGGCGACGAGGGCGCGGGGTCTGTCGGTGGTAGCGGCTAGCGTGGACGACGTAGTGACGAGAATGAGGGAGGCCGTCATGGGAGACGCGATCGTCGAAGAACTCACGCGCGAACAGGCGACGCAACAACTGCAGGACATCCAGGCCAAGCTCGGGCCGATCGGCGACGCCCGCGCCCGGTCCAAAGCGGGTCTCCTCACCACACAGGAGGAGGACCTGCTGCGGTGGGCCGAGTCGCTGCTCTGGCTCCTGGCCGACCAGTGAAGACCGTTGACCGGAGGTGAGCACCGGGCCTGAGGCCGTTGGTCGTGGCGGTGGCCGGGGGATCGTCATACGGAAGGGATAGGGTCGGGGGCATGACCGACTCGAGCGCTCAGACGACCGTGACGGACCCGACGCAGGAGGTCGAGCGCATCTGTCGCGACCTGATCCGGATCGACTCCTCCAACTATGGGGACGGGTCGGGGCCGGGGGAGCGGGCGTGCGCCGAGTACGTCATGGAGCAGCTCACCGAGGTGGGGTTGGACCCCTTCTACGCCGAGTCCGAGGACAAGCGGGCCAACGTGTCGGTACGCGTCGAGGGCAGCGACCGCGAGCGGCCCGCGCTGGTCGTGCACGGCCACCTCGATGTCGTGCCCGCCGACGCGGGGGACTGGTCGGTGGACCCGTTCAGCGCCGAGGTCAAGGACGGCTGCATCTGGGGACGCGGCGCCGTGGACATGAAGGACATGGACGCCATGATCCTGGCCAACCTGCGCCACCTCGCCCGCACCGGCAGCAAGCCGCCCCGCGACGTGGTCTTCACCTTCTTTGCCGACGAGGAGGCCGGCGGCGTCAAGGGGTCGAGCTGGATGGTCGACCACCACCCCGAGCTGTTCGAGGGCGCCAGCGAGGCGATCAGCGAGGTCGGCGGCTACTCCGTCACGATCCCGCGCAAGGACACGGGGGAGCAGGTGCGCGCCTATCTCCTGCAGACCGCCGAGAAGGGCATCGCTTGGCTGCGCCTGACCGCCCACGGTCGCGCCGGCCACGGCTCGGTCCCTAACGACGACAACGCGATCGTGCACCTCGCCCAGGCGATCGAGCGCATCAACGCCCACAAGTGGCCGCGCACCTACATCGCCAGCGTCCGCGAGCTGCTCGACGGGCTGTCATCCGTGACGGGCACGGGCTACACCGACGAGGACGCGAGCGAGCTCCTCGAGCACATCGGCGGCGCACGGGGATTCGTGCTCGGCACGCTGCAGGACACGAGCAGCTTCACCATGCTCGACAGCGGCTACAAGCACAACGTCATCCCGCAGACCGCCTCCGCCACCCTCGACTGCCGCTTCCTGCCCGGCCACGAGGACGAGCTCATGGACACCGTCCGGGCCCTCGCCGGCGACCGGGTCGAGGTCTCGGTCCACCACCGCGACACCGCGCTCGAGGCCCCCTTTGGCAGCGACCTCGTGGATCGTATGGCGGACGCCCTGCAGGCCGAGGACCCCGGATCGCTGCTGCTCCCGTACTGCCTGTCCGGCGGCACCGACAACAAGGCGCTGTCGCGGCTGGGGATCACGGGCTACGGCTTCGCCCCGCTGCGCCTGCCCGCCGACCTGGACTTCGTGGGGATGTTCCACGGCATCGACGAGCGGATCCCCGTGGACTCCCTGGAGTTCGGGACGCGCGTGCTGCAGCGGCTGCTCGCCACCTGCTGAGCCGTATGCCGAGCAGCCCCCGCCCGGATCACGGCGACCCGCGCGACGGGCGGGGGCCGCGGCATACGGCTCAGGCGGTGCGCGACACCCGGATGACGCGCCGCCGGATCTCGGCCCGTCGCACGCCTCCCCAGTAGAGCGACATCTTGGTCAGCTCCCAGTGGCCGTACTCCGCCTCGTCGGTCAACGCCTGCCGGATCTCGCCGCGGCTGGCGTCCCGACGGAAGGTCACGGTGCGGTACTCGTACTCCGGCATACGGCTCGGCTCCCTCCACGTCCATCAGGCCCGATCCTGGCTCCGACCAGGCCCGCAGCACCACCATGCCATGAACCCCCAGATGCCATGGCCCCCGTCCGTGCCGACGGGGTAACGTCTCTCCCATGAGCACCGAGCCGCGCGCCGCCCTCGCCACCTTCATCTCCGCGATCGAACGTCACTTCGAGGCTGCGGCCTCGCGCCGTGACGACGACGACCCCGCCGTGGTCAACGCCTACCAGGAGCTCGCCGACGCGTTCGAGGCCTACGACGAGGCCCTCGACGACGCCTTCGGCGAGGTCACGCCGCTCGGCATCTACACCGACGACGACGATGACGACGACGAGGACGGCCCCTACGTCGGCCTCGACGACGAGGGCTACGACGACGAGGACGACGACGACGATGACGAGGACGACGAGGAGGAGGACGGCGACGATCGCCGCCCCCGCCGCTGAGGGCTTCTCGCCATACCGGCCGGTCGCCCACCACCGCACCGGCCACCCGCGCGCCTGACGACGCCGAGATCCACCCGGATCTCGGCGTTGTCAGCGTTCGTGGAGCCGAGACCCGTCACAATGGTCGACGGCGCCCATCGCGCGGCTCGTCGTCAGCCCCCACCTCACCACTGCGAAAGCGAACTACGTGTCTGCCCTGAGCTATCTGGACTCGATCATCCTCGGCATCGTCGAGGGCGTCACCGAGTACCTCCCCGTCTCCTCGACCGGCCACCTCACCATCGCCGAGAAGATGCTCGGACTCCCGATCGACGACCCGGCCATCACGTCGTTCACCGCCGTCATCCAGCTCGGGGCGATCCTCGCGACGCTCATCTACTTCTGGGACAAGATCAAGACGATGTTCCTCGCCTGGGTCGCTGGCCTGCGCGACCCGAAGGCCCGTGAGCACGAGAACTACTCGCTCGCCTGGGCCGTCATCGTCGGCTCGATCCCCGTGGTCGTCGCCGCCCTGCTCTTCAAGGACCTGATCAAGGGGCCGCTGCGCAGCCTGTGGGTCGTCGCCGGCGCCCTGGTCCTATGGAGCATCGTGATCTGGGCGGGGGAGCGCTATCACGCGCGGCTCGTCGCCGCTGGCCAGGACCGCCCCGAGGGCAGCCGCGTCACCGTCAAGGACGGCGTGATCATCGGCCTCATGCAGTGCTTCTCGCTGGTCCCCGGCGTGTCGCGCTCCGGCACCACGATCACCGCCGGCCTGTTCCGCGGCCTCGACCGCGTCACCGCCACCGAGCTCTCCTTCTTCATGGCCATCCCCGCGCTCGTCGGCGCCGGCCTCTACGAGCTCAAGGACGTCAACACCTCCGTCGTCGGCCTCGGCCAGCTCGCGGTCGGCACGATCGTGTCCTTCATCGTCGCCTACGCCTCGATCGCGTGGCTGCTGAAGTTCGTCAAGAACAACAGCCTGATGTTCTTCGTGTCGTGGCGCGTGCTCGTCGGCGCGGCCGTGCTCGTCGCCCTGGCGGCCGGCTGGATGTCCGCCACCTGATCGCCGAGCCTCACCCCGTAGGGCGCGTTGGAGTGGCACGGCTGTGGCTCCTCTGTCGGTAGAGCGAAAGGAGTCGACATGTCGCTTCCCCCTGCGGACCAGCAATGGATCGTGGTCGCTGCCGATGAGGTGCAGGAACAGCTTGCGCGATCCCCTCTCGAGCTCAAGCCCAAGCGGGTGGAGGTCTTCACCGAGACCGACGCCTTCGACGAGGAAGCGTGGCGGTTGCGCCTCTACCTCCCCCGCCCCGTCGGCCGGACCTGGGGCAGCCGGGCGTCGTTCGACACGCGGCGCGCGGCAGTGGACGCCTTCGACATGTTTGCGGCGCGGACCCAGCACGCCCTCCCCGGGCGCACGCTGGCCCTGGTGACGACCGACGAGGCACCGGAGGCCGACATCGCCGAGCCCGAGGGGCCGGCGAGCAGCGAGGAACGTGAGCACGCCGAGTGAGCCCGATCTGGCCGGCCGGACTCCTGGCGACGGCCGAGCGGCTGGCCGGCACCTCGTCCGGCCCCGGACGACCCGCTCTGGGTCCCCGGGCGAGATAGCGGACGGCCGTTGCGTGGAAGCTGGTCACGCCGCGCGAGAGGGCGAAGGTGGGTGTTGCGGCCTGCGCGGGGGACCCGTTTGCGCCCACTTGAGGGCTGGGGGAGGCGCGGTTGTCGCGTCGGTCGCGGGTTGTCGCCTGCGTGGCGATGGGTGTCGGTGGTGGCGCTCTGCAGCACGCCACCGGCGCTGGAACCTGCCACGGGGGATGGCAGGCCATCCGGGTGCTGGACGTCGCCGCGCCGGGGACTGCTCTTCGGCGGCCTCGGTCGAGACAGGGGCGCCGTATGCCGGAAGCCGGTCACCTCACGACGAGGTGGCCGGCTTCCGGCATACGGCCTGGGCCCAGGTGCGGGCACGGTCCGCGCCCCGAGCGCGAGGAACGCACGCCACCAGCCCCGGCACCGTGCACGCTCCGCGCTCCGAGCGCGAAGGTGCGGCCAGACCGCAGCTTTGCCACGTGCGAGGGGCCCCAGCGGCCGAAAAGTGCAGCCAGACCGCAGGTTTGGCACGTCGGGCGTGGAGGACCTCAGCGAGCGGGGGTGGGTCAGAGCCAGCCGGAGCGTTTGAACAGGCGGTAGAGGAAGGTGACGCCGGCGGCCATGAGCGCCATGACCACGAAGTAGCCGTAGTAGAACTCGCTGCCGCCGACATTGACGCTGGCCTTGAGCTCGGGCATGTACTCGAAGTTCTGGCCGTAGATGCCGGCGATCATCGTGGGGAGGACGCCCATCGCGGCCCACGCGGAGATCTTGCGCATGTCCTCGTTCTGCTTGACGCCGATCTGCGCGAGGTGCGCGTTGAGCACATCGGTGAGCAGCCGGTCGTAGGACTCGACGTGGTCGTTGACCTTGAGCAGGTGGTCCAGGACATCGGCGAAGAACGGGCGAGCCGCCTTGTGCACCACGGGAACCGAGCGGTCCTTGGCGAGGCGGCGGACCGGCTCGGCGAGGGGGACGGAGGCGCGCTTGAACTCCAGCACCTCGCGCTTGAGCTCATAGATCTCGGACGCGTAGTCGCCCTTGGTGCCGCCGAAGATGTTGCGCTCGATGCGGTCCAGGTCGTCCTCGAGCTCGGAATCGATCAGGACGTAGTTGTCGACGATGGAGTCGAGCACGGAGTAGAGGACCGACGCGGGGCCGTGCGCGAGCTGGTCGGGCGCGAGCTCGAGGCGGGCGCGGACGCCGGCGAGGGGGTTGGCGTCGCCGTTGCGGACGGTGAGGGCGAACTTGTCGCCGACGAAGAGCATGACCTCGCCGGTCTCGACGTCGCTCGTGCGCTCCACGTAGCGCAGCGTCTTGACCACCATGAAGATCGTGTCGTCGTAGATGTCGAGCTTGGCGCGCTGCTCGCCGGTGAGGGCGTCCTCGACGGCGAGGGGGTGCAGGCCGAGCTCGTCGTTGACGAGGGCGAACTCCTCGTCGGTCGGGTCCTTGAGCCCGATCCACAGGAATCCGTCGTCGGCGCGGTCCCGCAGCGCGGCGAGCTCCTCGCTCAGATCCCCGCAGGGCATGCGGCGGCCGTGGCGGTAGAGAGCTTGGTCGACGATCACAACCAGCAAGCGTACGTCCTGGTGGGGCTGCCGCGACCCCGCCACGTCCGACGAGCCCCACCGGCGCGCGCGGGCGGGGGCGTGCAGCAGGCCCGACCCACCGGCGCGCGCGGGCGGGGGCGCGTGGCACAGTGGTGCGGTGCCCACGCTGCTGCTCGTCCGCCACGGACGCACCGACGCCAACGCGACCGGCCTGCTCGCCGGGTGGACCGAGGGGGTGGGGCTCGACGAGCAGGGACGGACCCAGGCCCGCGACCTCGCGACCCGCATCGCCGGGCTGCCCGTCCGGCTCGCGGCCGTCAGCCCGCTGCAGCGCTGCCAGGAGACCGCCGACGAGCTGTATGCCGCCGCGCAGGCGCACGACACCGGCTGGGGCGAGGCGCGCCGGGTGACCGTGGACGCGATCGGGGAGTGCCACTACGGCGCCTGGACCGGGCGCCCGCTGTCCGAGCTCGCCCAGGAAGACCTGTGGCGCACGGTGCAGGACCACCCGTCGCGGGCGCGCTTCCCCGCGTCGCCGGACCACGCGAGCGAGTCGATCGCCGACCTGCAGCACCGCGCCGTCGCGGCGGTCCGCGACCTGGACCGGCTCGTCGAGGCGGAGCACGGCCCCGACGCCCTGTGGCTGCTCGTCAGCCACGGCGACGTGATCAAGGCGATCCTGGCCGACGCCGCGGGCTCGCACCTCGACCTCTTCCAGCGCTTCGTGGTGGGGCCGGCGTCACTGTCGGTGATCCGCTACACGGAGCCGCGGCCTTTCGTCATACGGATCAACGACGGAGGCAACGACCTCTCGGGCCTGGCCCCCGCCCGGCCAAAGGACGAGACACCGCGCGGTGACGCGGCCGTGGGGGGCGGAACGGCTTAGGGTCAGGACATGCCGCAGCAGATCTTCGACCCGCCCGAGAGGTTCGTCTCCGGGACCGTCGGGCCGCCCGGGCAGCGCACGTTCTTCCTCCAGGCCGCGGGGAGCGGGCGGCTCACGAGCATGTCCCTGGAGAAGCAGCAGGTCGAGGTCCTCGCCGACCGCTGCAACGACCTGCTCGACGTGCACGCCCCCCTCACCGGCTCGGACGCCGCCGCCGCGCGCCTGGTCGACAACGAACCGCTGGGCACCCCCATCGAGGACGAGTTCCGCGTGCAGAGCATCGGGCTCGCGTATGACGACCGCCGCGACGTCGTGATCATCGACTGCTCCGACGGCGACCTGGAGGAGCAGCCCGACCCCGAGGACGTGGCCGCGCTGGGTCTCGAGGGCGCCGTGCCGACGGACCCGCAGGTCGTGCGCGTCGTCCTGACGCCGGCGGAGGCACGAGCCTTCGCCCGGCGCTCGCTGGCGCTGGTGGCGGCGGGGCGCGCGCCGTGCCCCTTCTGCGGCGAGCCGCTCGACCCCGAGGGGCACATCTGTCCGCGCGCCAACGGCTACAAGCGGTGACGTGAGTCCCGACGACGTCCCCGCCGAGCTGATCGTGCCGAACCCGCTGGTCGACCCCACGGACCGGCCTGCTGTCGAAGCGATGCTCGGCCGGCTGGCGGGGGAGGAGCTGCGCCTGGTCGGGCAGCTCGTGGAGGCGTCGAACGGCGTGTTCCTCGGGGTCCTGGGCGGCGGCGAGCCCGTCCGCGTGATCTACAAGCCGACGCGCGGCGAACGGCCGCTGCACGACTTCCCGCCCGCGACGCTGGCGCAGCGCGAGACGGCGGCGTTCCTGGTGTCGCACGAGGGCGGGTATGCCGTCGTGCCGCCCACCGTCCTGCGCGAGGGGCCGCTCGGTCCGGGGTCGGTGCAGCTGTGGATCGATCACGACGAGGCCGCCGCTCCGATGGTCGACCTGGTGGCGCCCGACGCGATCGAGGAAGGCGTGATCCCCGTGTTCACGGGGGAGACCCCCACCGGCGAGCAGGTGGTCGTCGTCCACCGCGACACGGAGGCGGCGGCCCGGTTCGCGGCATACGACTGCGTGGTCAACAACGCCGACCGCAAGGGCTCCCACGTCCTGGTCGACCCGACCGGCCGCGAGTGGGGGATCGACCACGGGATCACCCTGCACGCCGAGCCCAAGCTGCGGACCGTGCTGTGGGGGTGGGTCGGGGACCCGCTGCCCGCGGCGGAGGTCGCGCGCCTGGCGCTGCTGGAGTCGCTGCTCGGCGACCCCGGGTCCGCACTGGTGCGCGGGCTGCTGGGACTGCTGAGCTCGGACGAGATCGAGGCCCTGGCGGCGCGCGTGTCGGCGCTGCTGGCCGCCGGGACCTATCCGGAGCCGGACCCCGGCCACTACCCGATCCCCTGGCCCCCGCTCTGACCCGCCGCGGGTAGAGGCATCAGCCGCGCTTCGTTCCCCAGGCTGATGATCCCGCCGGGGGTAGGTCCTGGACGTGGACGGGGGTTGTCCGTGACCGCCGCTAGGCTCTGCGCGTGAAGTCCTGGCCCGCCCCCGCCGTCCCGTCCGTCCCCGGCAGCCCGCTGCCCGTGCGCATCCACGACACCGCGCGCGGCGAGGTCGTCGAGCTGTCACCCGGCCCGACGGCCCGCATCTACTGCTGCGGCATCACGCCCTACGACGCGACCCACATGGGGCACGCGGCGACCTACGTGACCTTCGACCTGCTCGGTCGCGCGCTGCGCCAGGCCGGTCACGAGGTGCGCTACACGCAGAACATCACCGACGTCGACGACCCGCTGCTCGAGCGCGCCGCCCGCGACGGCGTCGACTGGACTGCCTTGGCCACCAAGGAGATCCAGCTCTTTCGCGACGACATGACCGCGCTGCGGGTGCTCCCGCCGGACCACTACGTCGGCGTCGTCGAGTCGGTCGAGGCGATCGCCGACCAGGTGGCCCAGCTCGTGCGGGCGGGCGCCGCCTATCCCGTGCCGGTGCCGGACGACGAGCACGACCTGGTGGCTGAGGGTGCCCAGGACTACTACCTGGACCTCGCGCAGCAGCCGACCTTCGGCGAGGTGTCGGGGTGGACCCGCGAGCAGATGCTGGACGTGTATGCCGACCGCGGCGGCGACCCCGACCGGGCCGGCAAGCGCGACCCCCTCGACCCGCTGCTGTGGCGCGCGGAGCGGCGCGGCGAGCCCGCCTGGGCCGGAGGCATCCTCGGCTGCGGCCGCCCGGGATGGCACATCGAGTGCACGACGATCGCCCTCGACACCCTCGGCATGCGCTTCGACGTGCAGGGCGGCGGCACCGACCTGATCTTTCCCCACCACGAGATGTCCGCGGTGCAGGCCGTCGGGCTGACGGGGGAGCCCGAGTTCGCCACGGCCTACCTCCACCAGGCGATGGTCGGTCTCGACGGCGCCAAGATGAGCAAGTCCAAGGGCAACCTCGTGCTCGTGTCCCGGCTCCGCGAGAGCGGCGTCGACCCGATGGCCGTGCGGCTCGTGCTGCTCGACCAGCACTACCGCACCGACTGGGACTGGACCGACGACCTGCTGGCCCGCGCCCAGGACCGCCTCGACCGCTGGCGCGCCGCCGTGGCGCGAGCGGGTGCTCCGGCTGCGGGCGAGGTCGTCGCCCAGGTCCGCGCCGCCCTGTGCCAGGATCTCGACACCCCGGCCGCGCTGCGGGCCGTCGACGCCTGGGCCGCCGCGAGCGGGACGGATGCGGGAGCCGGTGGCGAGGTCGCGGCTGCGCTCGACGCGCTGCTCGGCGTCGACGTGCGCTGACCCCGCACAGCGGGTTGACGGTCGGCATACGGGTTGGGCAGGCTGGGCCCCAGCGGCGTCGCCCGACGCCCAGCCCGCGCATCGGTCCCCAGCCCGTGCAGCACCGGGCCAAGGGGAGCAGATCCTCGGGCGAGCATCCACCACATCGTCGGCGACCCCGCTGCGCTCGTGGGCTGGGGGCACGCGCAGCGTCGAGGACCCACGATGACCCAGGACGCAGACCTCAAGACCGTCATCCGCGCGCGCATGGAGCGCACCGGTGAGACCTACACCGCGGCGCGGGCGGCCGTGCTCGCCCTCCCGCCCCCGGAGGTGACCCGCGCCGTCGACGAGATCGCCCGGCTGGTGCGGCCGTTCGTCGACGGGGAGCAGATCGTGTCGATCCCCGTCAAGAGGCGCCGGCGGGTGGCCGTGCTGCTGCACCTGCTCAGCCGGTTCGAGATCGGGCGGTCGTATGCCGAGAGCGAGGTCACCGCGATCCTCGGCGCGGCGCACGAGGACCACGCCTGGCTGCGGCGCGAGCTGGTGAACTACCGCTACCTGCACCGGGACTCGGGGATCTATCGGGTCACGACGACCGTGCCCGAGCGCGACGCAACCGAGGCGCAGGAGATCCCGGTGGACGAGGCGGCGTTCCTGCGCAGCCTGGGCACCCACGGCGGGTAGGCCCAGGCGCCGGGCCCGCCATGACGGGGGCCGCCTCCGGCATACGGCCACGCTCACCCAGCGCCATTGGTCACCAGTGACGTTTTGGATCGTTCCAAAACGGTGCGATCCGTTCATTGGTGACCAATGGCGCCAGCAGGGCGCGCGAGCGGGGTGAACGAAGGCCGGTCGATGCCTTTACCGGGGGCGGATGCATCAGCCTGGCGAACGAAGGCCGGTCGATGTCTTTACCGGGGGCGGATGCATCAGCCTGGCGAACGAAGGCGGGTCGATGTCTTTACCGGGGGCGGATGCATCAGCCTGGCGAACGAAGGCCGGTCGATGCCTTTACCGGGGGTGGGTCAGTGGCCGAGGTCCTTGCCGGGCGGGCCGCCGGGGCCAGGACCGGGGCCGGGGCCAGGGCCAGGACCGGGGCCGTCGGAGTCGCGGCGGCGCAGGAACTTCTCGAACTCGCGCGCGATCGCCTCGCCGCTCGCCTCCGGCAGCTCGGCCGTGTCCTGCGCCTCCTCGAGGGACGAGATGTACTCCGCGACGTCCTCGTCGCCCGACGCCAGCTCGTCGACGCCGTGCTGCCAGGCCACCGCGTCCTCGGGGAAGTCGCCCCGCGGGATCGTGATGTCCAGCAGCTCCTCGAGGCGTCCGAGCAGCGCCAGCGAGGCCTTGGGGGAGGGCGCCGACCCGGCGTAGTGCGGGATCGCGGCCCACGCGCTGACCGCCGGCATACCGATCTGCTCGGCCGCCAGCGCGATCACCCCGACGATCCCGGTCGGGCCCTCGTAGCTCGACGGCACGATGTCGAAGCGGTGCGCGAGCTCGGAGCTCTCGGACGAGACGTCGGTGCCGATCGGGCGGGTGTGGGGGATGGGCGCGAGGTAGGCGCCGAGCGTGATCAGCAGCTCCACGCCCGCCTGCTCGGCCAGGTCCAGCAGCTCCTCGGTGAACGCGCGCCACCGCACGGACGGCTCGATGCCCTCCACGAGGAGCACGTCGCGGTCCTCGCCGTGCAGCGTCGCGTGCAGGATCCGCGTGGTCGGCCAGGTCACGAGCCGCTCGCCGCCCTGGCTGACGACGCGCGGGCGGGTCACCTGGAAGTCGTAGTACTCCTCCGGGTCGATCGCCGCGACGGGCTCGGCGTCCCAGGCCTCGGACAGGTGGGACACGAGGTCGGTGGCGGCCTCGCCGGCGTCGTTCCACCCCTCGAAGGCGGCGATCATGACCGGTCGACGCAGGGGTGGAAGGTCGTCGAACTGGATCACGCGCACTCCTCGTGGGCTGACGGCTGGACTGACGGCTGGACTGACGGCTGGACTGACGGCTGGACTGACGGCTGGACTGACGTACCCCGGACGCGTCCACGCCAGGGCTTCGACCCAGCCTAGACTTCGGCAGGTCCCCGACTGCAAAGGCAGGCCCACCCGTGAGCGCACGCTCGGACGAGCTCCGCACCGCACTGACCCGACGAGTCCTGGTCGCCGACGGCGCCATGGGCACGATGCTCCAGGCGGCCGACCCGAGCATGGACGACTTCCAGGGACACGAGGGCTGCAACGAGATCCTCAACGTGACCCGCCCCGACGTCGTCCGCTCGGTGCACGACGCCTACTTCGAGGCCGGCTCGGACCTCGTCGAGACCAACACCTTCGGCGCCAACCACGCCAACCTCGGCGAGTACGACATCGTCGACCGCATCTACGAGCTGGCCCGCGCGGGCGCCGAGATCGCCCGCCAGTCCGCCGACCACTGGTCGACGCCGGACAAGCCCCGCTATGTCATCGGCTCGATGGGCCCCGGCACCAAGCTGCCCTCCCTCGGGCACATCGACTACGCCACCCTGCGGGACGCGTATGCCGAGAACGCCCGCGGCCTCATCGACGGCGGCGCCGACGCGCTGCTGGTCGAGACCGTGCAGGACCTGCTGCAGGCCAAGGCCGCGGTGGTGGGCGCCAAGCGCGCGCTGACGGCGGCCGGCGAGACGCTGCCCGTCATCGTGCAGGTCACGGTCGAGACGACGGGCACGATGCTGCTCGGCTCCGAGATCGGCGCGGCGCTGACCGCCCTCGAGGCGCTCGGCATCGACGCGATCGGGCTCAACTGCGCGACCGGCCCCGCCGAGATGAGCGAGCACCTGCGGGTCCTGTCGCAGCAGTCGCGCATCCCGGTGACCTGCATGCCCAACGCCGGTCTGCCGCAGCTGGGCAAGGACGGCGCCACCTACCCGCTGCAGCCGGACGAGCTGGCCGCCGCCCACCGCACCTTCACCCAGGACTACGGCGTCGCCCTGGTCGGTGGCTGCTGCGGCACGACCCCCGAGCACCTGCGCGCCGTCGTCGAGGCGGTCGGCGGCCAGCCGATCGGCGAGCGCAACCCGACCCCCGAGCCCGGCGTCGCCTCGCTCTACGCCCCCGTCCCGTTCCGCCAGGACGCGTCCTTCCTGTCCATCGGCGAGCGCACCAACGCCAACGGCTCCAAGGCCTTCCGCGAGGCGATGCTGGCCGAGAAGTGGGACGACTGCGTCGAGATCGCCCGCGCCCAGACCCGCGACGGCGCCCACCTGCTGGACGTCTGCGTCGACTACGTCGGCCGCGACGGCGCCGCGGACATGTCCGAGGTCGTGGCCCGGTTCGCCACCGCGAGCACCCTGCCGCTGGTGCTGGACTCGACCGAGCCCGCCGTCATCCAGGCCGGGCTCGAGCGCCTCGGTGGCCGCGCGGTCATCAACTCGGTCAACTTCGAGGACGGCGACGGGCCCGACTCGCGCTACGCCAAGATGATGCGGCTCGTGGCCGAGCACGGCGCCGCCGTCGTGGCCCTGACCATCGACGAGCAGGGTCAGGCCCGCACCCGCGAGCACAAGGTCGCCGTCGGGTCGCGCCTGATCGAGGCGCTGACGGGCGAGCACGGCATGCACGTCGAGGACATCGTCGTGGACTGCCTGACCTTCCCGATCGCCACCGGTCAGGAGGAGACGCGCCGCGACGGCATCGAGACGATCGAGGCGATCCGCGAGCTCACCACCCGCTACCCGGGCGTGCAGACCACCCTCGGCGTCTCCAACGTGTCCTTCGGCCTCAAGCCCGCTGCCCGCCAGGTCCTCAACTCGGTCTTCCTCGACGAGTGCGTCAAGGCCGGGCTGAGCAGCGCGATCGTCAACTCCGCCAAGATCGTCCCGATCTCGCGGATCCCCGAGGACCAGCTCAAGGTCGCCATGGACCTCGTGCACGACCGGCGCGAGTGGGCCGGCGAGCCGGGGGAGTCGGAGTGCACCTACGACCCGCTGTCCCGGATGCTCGAGCTCTTCGAGGGGGTCGACTCGACCTCGCTCAAGGAGGAGCGCGCCAACGCCCTGGCGTCCCTGCCGCTCGAGGAGCGCCTCGCCCAGCGCATCATCGACGGCGAGCGCAACGGCCTCGAGGCCGACCTCGACCTGGCGATGGACTCCGGGCACGACCCCCTGGCGATCATCAACGACATGCTCCTCGCGGGCATGAAGACCGTCGGCGAGCTCTTCGGCTCCGGCAAGATGCAGCTGCCGTTCGTGCTGCAGTCGGCCGAGACGATGAAGGCCGCCGTCGCGCACCTCGAGCCGCACATCGAGGCCGCCGCGGGCGGTGCCAAGCGCGAGGCCAAGGCCAAGGTCCTGCTCGCCACCGTCAAGGGCGACGTCCACGACATCGGCAAGAACCTCGTCGACATCATCTTGTCCAACAACGGCTTCGAGGTCGTCAATATCGGCATCAAGGTGCCGGTCAACGAGATCATCGACAAGGCCGAGGAGCACGCGGTCGACGCCATCGGCATGTCCGGCCTGCTCGTGAAGTCCACCGTGATCATGAAGGACAACCTGCTCGAGCTGAACTCCCGCTCCCTCGCGGACCGCTGGCCGGTCCTGCTCGGGGGCGCGGCCCTGACCCGGGCCTACGTCGAGCAGGACCTCGCCGAGCTGTATGACGGGCACGTGCGCTACGCGCGGGACGCGTTCGAGGGGCTGCGGCTCATGGACGCGGTGGCCAAGGCCAAGGCCGACCCCGCCGTGCAGCTGACCGACGCGCTGCCCCCGCTGCGCCAGCGTCGGGTCGCGGCCCGGCATACGGAACCGACCGAGCCCGTCGAGATCGACACCCGACGGTCCGACGTCACCACGGACCACCGGATCCCGACCCCGCCGTTCTGGGGCACGCGCGTCGTCAAGGGCATCGCGACCAGCGACATCGCGGGCTACCTCGACGAGCGGGCGACCTTCCTCGGGCAGTGGGGGCTCAAGCCGTCCCGCGCCGACGACGGCCCCTCCTACGAGGAGCTCGTCGAGCGCGAGGGCCGGCCGCGGCTGCGCATGTGGCTGGACCGCATCAAGACCCAGGACCTCGTGCAGCCCGCCGTGGTCTACGGGTACTTCCCGTGCTACAGCGAGGGCAACGACGTCGTCGTGCTCGAGCACACCGAGCGCCCCGACGGCACGATCGAGCTCGGCGGCGAGCGCGCCCGCTTCACCTTCCCCCGGCAGGGACGCGACCGGCGCCTGTGCCTGGCCGACTTCTGGCGGTCCAAGGAGGCCGTCGAGGCCGACGGGCAGCCCGACGTCATCACCTTCCAGCTGGTGACGATGGGGGACCGCGTGGCGCTGGCGACGGCGGAGCTGTTCGCGGACAACGCCTACCGCGACTACCTCGAGCTCCACGGCCTGTCCGTGCAGCTCACCGAGGCCCTCGCGGAGTACTGGCACGCCCGCGTCCGCGCCGAGCTCGGCCTGGCCGACGGCGACGCCGACGCGCTCGGCGACATCCTGCGCCAGAAGTACACCGGCGAGCGCTACTCCTTCGGCTACCCGGCCTGCCCGGAGCTCGAGGACCGCGCGACCCTGGTGGCGCTGCTCGAGCCCGAGCGGATCGGCGTGACGCTGTCCGAGGAGCTCCAGCTGCACCCCGAGCAGTCCACGGACGCCCTCGTCGCGCACCACCCCGAGGCGAGCTACTTCAAGGCATGACCGACCGCACCGAAGCTGTCTACCCGGGCCGTCGCATCCCGGCGGCCCGCGAAGACCGCGCAGACCGCGCACGCCGACGAACCCGAGGAGCCCGATGACCGAGCGCGCCGCGCTGCCCGCCGCCGTCCTGTGGGACATGGACGGCACCCTGGTGGACTCCGAGCCCTACTGGATCGCCGAGGAGTACGCCCTCGTCGAGTCCTTCGGCGGGCAGTGGTCCGACGAGCACGCGCACCAGCTCGTCGGGCAGGCGCTGCTGTGGTCGGCGGACTACATCCGCGAGCACACGCCCGTGACGATGCCGCGCGAGGAGGTCGTGCAGACCCTCCTCGCCGGCGTCATCCGGCGGTTCCGCGAGCACATCCCGTGGCGGCCCGGCGCCCAGGCGCTGCTCGCCTCGACCCGTGAGCTCGGGGTGCCGTGTGCCCTGGTCACGATGTCGTATGCCGCCTTCGCCGACGTCATGGTCCAGGCGCTGCCCGCGGGGACCTTCGACGCGGTCGTGACCGGGGACGTTGTCAAGCAGGGCAAGCCGCACCCCGAGCCGTACCTCACCGCGGCGAGCCTGCTCGGCGTGGCGCCGGGGGACTGCCTCGCGGTCGAGGACTCCAACACGGGGCTGGCATCCGCGCTGGCCGCCGGCGTGCCCACCGTCGGCATCCCGCACATGGTGGACATCGCCGAGCAGGAAGGCCTGCGTATCGTCCCCACCATGACCGGCGCGTCGATCCCCGACCTGTGGCGGCTGTTCGCCTGACACCGGCGAGGCTCGCGCGCGGCGTTCATGAGCTCCAAGCGCACCAACGGCCGGTGAGGGCGCCCCGAATCGCGCTTTCCTGAGCTGCGAGCCCACGAACGGCCGGCGCGGACGCCTCGGATCGCGCTTTCCTGTGCTCCCAGCGCACGAACGGCCGGTGAGGGCTCCTCGGATCACGCCTTCGTGAGCTCCCAGCGCACGAACGGCCGGTGAGGGCTCCTCGGATCACGCCTTCGTGAGCTCCCAGCGCGCGAACGGCCGGTGAGGGCTCCTCGGATCACGCTTTCGTGAGCTCCCAGCGCGCGGACGGCCGAGCGCAGGGTCCGAGGCTGCGCCGACGGGTGGGATCTGCGTCCGGAACGCACCTTTGGCACGTGTGGGGGACCCAGGTGCGACATACCTGCTTCCCGCACGCACCTTTGGCACGTGCGGCGTCCCGGGTGCGACATACCTGCTTCCCGCACGCACCTTTGGCACGTGCGGCGGTCCCGGGTGCGACATTCCTGCGTCCCGCACGCACCTTTGACACGTGCGGCCGGCGTGGACGCGGCGTTTGTGAGCTGCGAGCGCACGAACGGCCGGTGAGGGCGCCCCGAATCGCGCTTTCGTGAGCTGCGAGCGCACGAACGGCCGGTGAGGGCGCCCCGAATCGCGCTTTCGTGAGCTGCGAGCGCACGAAGGGCCCGACGAGAGCAGGGTCCGAGGCTGCGCCGACGGGTGGGATCTGCGGCCCGCACGCACCTTTGGCACGTGTGGGGGACCCAGGTGCGACATACCTGCACCCCGCACGCACCTTTGACACGTGCGGCCGGCGCGGACGCGGCGTTTGTGAGCTGCGAGCGCACGAACGGCCGGTGAGGACGCCTCGCATCAGACTTTCGTGAGCTCCCAGCGCGCGAACGGCCGGTGAGGGCGCCTCGAATCGCGCTTTCGTGGGCTGCGAGCGCGCCAAGGCCCGAGGAGTGCAGGGCGGGTCAGACCAGGGAGCGCAGACCCTCGACGACCGCGTCCACCCAGGCGCCGACGGAGGCCTGGGCCTGCGGCGTCGCGGGGGATCGCAGGCGCACGTGCAGGCCGGACCCGTCGGCGACGAACCACACCTGCACGCCCTGGGTCGGCGCGACCGCCGACACGTGCTGCGCCCGCCAGGCGGGGTCGAGCGCGACCGGGAGCCGGCGGTGGTCGAGCCACGACACCGCGAACATGCCTGGGGTGACAGGCATCCCGTCATACGGCGCCATGATCGGGGCGAGCGCGTGCGACCCGAGGCCCACCGCCTCGCGCACCGCAGCGCCGCACGCCTGGGGCGTCGGGTCCGCCGACTCCAGGACCGCGTTGGTGATGAACCAGCCGACCGATTGGCGCCAGCGCGACTGGTGGCGGCTGTGCACGGGAAGGACGGCTCGCAGCGGCGCGCCGGCCAGGGAGGCCGAGGCCCGCGTCATCACCGAGACGGCCATGGCGAGCGGCCCGACCCCTTCGAGGCTGGCCCGTGCCTCGAGCCGGGCGAGGCCGCGGGGGTCGAGCAGGTCGTGGGTCGAGACCACCTCGGGCCGGGGCGCGGACACGTCACCGAGCGGCAGCGGGAAGGTCGGCATCGCGCCGCCGCCCGCGCCGAGGATCTCGTGCCACCGGCGCAGCACGTGCTCGGGCGCCGGCGGCTGCGCGGCCAGCTCGGCCGTGTGCTCGGCGAAGGACCCGACCCGGGGCAGCCGCGAGGCGGGCACCCGGCCGGCGCGGTGGTCGTCGAGGCAGGAGAGCAGGTCGCGCACGAGCAGGGGAAGGGACCAGGCGTCGACGTGGGCGTGGTCGGCGGCGATCACGACGACCGGGTCGTTGCCGTGGGTCGGCTCCAGCAGCGCCAGCCGGTGCGAGGGGGACTCGAGCGGGGAGCAGGCGGCGTCGAACAGGGTGCGCAGGGCGGTCCGGGTCGGGGCCGGGAGCTCCGGGTCGGTCGGGTGCTCGACCCAGCGCGCCGGCTCGTCGGCGAGGGCGAGCTCGAGGGGGTGCAGCCGCAGGCCCTCGTCGGTCTCGGCGAAGGCCGAGCGCAGCGTGCCGTGCCGCTCCACGACGGCGCGCCAGGAGGCGGCGAGCTCGTCCGGTCGTACGCCGCCGGGGACGCGCAGCGCCGCGGCCATCCACGAGCCGGGTCGTGCCCCGGCGCGCAAGTGCATACCCTGGTCGAAGGACACCGGCAGCTCACCGGGAGCACGGTGCAGCGGGAGCTCGAGGCTGCGCAGCCGCCCCTCGGGCAGGTCGACCTGGTCGGCGTTGGTCAGGCGCACGGGCGGCCTCCTGCGGGTACGGCGGGGCCTGCGGCCCGGCGGACGACCCGGGCGTCGGTGACCAGGACGGATGTCGGAGCCCCACTGTCGCCGCGCCATACGCGCAGGTCAAGGCGGGTCCACGGTGAGGGATGGCCGTGAACCGCCCTGGCTATGATGGCGACTCACGTGAGTCGCGCCGGGGCGTCACCCCCGGTCCGCGCGGGTGACCGCCTCGGCACCGAGGAGTGGTCATGAGCACGATCGACGTCGACGGAGCCAGCCTCGACGTGGAGGTCCACGGCAACGGCCCGTTCGTGGTGCAGCTGCACGGCCTGACGTCCAGCCGCCGCGCCAACGCCGACGCCGGCCTGGACCTCACCCGTCACCTGCACGAGCACACGGTCATCCGCTACGACGCGAGAGGGCACGGCGCGTCCACGGGTCGGCCGGAGCCTGGGGACTACGGGTGGGAGACGCTCGCCGACGACCTGCTCGCCGTGCTCGACCGGCTGGCCCCGGGCGAGGCGGTGCACGGCGTCGGGCCGTCGATGGGGACCGGGACGCTGCTGCACGCCGCGGTCCGGGACCCCGGCCGGTTCCGCAGCCTGACGCTGACCGTGCCGCCGACGGCGTGGGAGACGCGGGCGGCCCAGTCGGAGGCCTACCTCGACAGCGCGGAGCTGGTGGAGCGTCGCGGTGTGCAGGCGTTCATCCGGGTGGGGCGGGTCGCCGCCCGCCCGCCCGCGGTCGCGGACCAGGAGGTGCCGGTGCCCGACGTGCGCGAGGAGCTGCTGCCGTCGGTGTTTCGCGGCGCGTCGCAGACCGACCTGCCCGACCCGGACCGGCTGCGTGCGTTGTCGGTCCCGACCCTGCTGCTGGCCTGGCCCGGAGACCCCTCGCACCCGCTCAGCACGGCCCGCGCCCTGCACGACCTCCTGCCGCTGAGCGAGCTGCACCTGGCCCGGGACCCCGACGAGCTGTCGGGGTGGCCGCACGTGCTGGAGCGCTTCCTCACCCGGCAGCGCGCCGCCGGCGTCACCGCGAGGGAGGCCCGCCGATGAAGTCGACCACGGAGTTCCACCGCGCCTCGTGCCGGCGCTCCCGCTCCTCGGCGAGCAGGTCACGCGGGCTGCCCGGCTCATAGCGTCGGGCCCAGCGCGATCGCGGTCGCGCGAGACGCACCGCCCCGACCCAGGCGATCCCCGGCACGAACATCCCCACGACCGCGAGCCACGGCTTGCCCTTGAGCAGGCAGACCACCGCGGCGACGACGTTGACGACGAGGACCCCCGTCACGGCCCAGCGCACGGCCCCCGACCCGCGCGGGGTGGAGGCCAGACCCAGCGGGTCGGTGCCGAGCAGGAGGGCCAGGGCGATGATCGCCGTGGTGATGAGGGCCGTCACGGAGGTGCGGCCCTGGGGCGACCAGTAGACGTCCTCGAGGTGCAGCCACAGCGCGAACTGGTCCAGCGTCAGCGCCGCCCCGACCCCGAACGCCGCGGCGGCCACGTCGGCCCACGCCCCGGACGGTCGGTAGGCCACCTGGAGCAGGCCGACGAGCAGGATCAGCAGGATCCCCCACACCTGGTGGTGGATGTGCACGCCGTTGATGAGGATGTCGCGGATCGGTCCGCTGGGCCGAGCACCCGCGGGGGCCCGGTCGGCCCGGTGCCGGATGTAGCGCGTGGCCGCCCGCGTCAGCACCGTCGTGACGACGAACGCCAGCAGCAGCCATAGCAGGGACACCCGCTCCGGCGTGGCGCCCGCCCGCGGCAGCACCTGCGGCAGCACCTGAGCAGCCCCGTCGACGACGAAGGCACACGCGGCAGCGCAGGCGGCGATCGTGAGGGCGGCAGTCATGGCGCCTCGATCATGTCAGGCCTCGAGCGGGTCGTCCTCGTCCTCGACGTCGTGGTCGACCGGGGCCGAGGCGGCCGGGTCCAGCGCGCGGGCGACCGCGCCCTCCGGGATGGGCGGGGGAGTGCCGCCCCACGCGGGGCAGATGTCGCGGTGCGCGCACCAGTCGCACAGCCGCGACTTGTTGGGACGCCAGTCGCCGGTCTCGGCGGCGCGGACGATGGCCTGCCAGAGCGCCTTGAGCTTGCGCTCGGTGGCCCGCAGGTCCGCCTCGTCGGGCTGGTAGCGCACGATCTCGGCGTTGCCGAGGTAGACCAGCTGCAGCATCGACGGCACCACGCCGCGCAGCCGCCACAGGACGAGCGCGTAGAACTTCATCTGGAAGAGCGCCTTGCCCTCGAAGAGCACCGAGGGGGAGCGCCCGGTCTTGTAGTCGACCACGCGCATCATGCCGTTAGGCGCGACGTCCAGGCGGTCGACATACCCCCTCAGCAGGAGCCCGTCGAGGTCGCACTCGAGGTAGAGCTCGCGCTCGGCGGGCTCGAGGTCGGTCGGGTCCTCCAGCCCGAACCACCGCTCGACCAGCGAGGTCGCCGAGGTCAGCCAGGCCGTGAGCTCGGTCGCCTCCTCGCCGTCGCCGATCAGCTCGGCCAGCTCCGGCCGCTCGGCCAGCAGCGCCTCCCACTGCGGACCCACGAGGGAGGCCGCGTGCTCCAGCGTGCGCTCGGGCGCCGGCACGTCGAACAACCGCTCCAGCACGGAGTGGACCAGCGTGCCTCGGGCCGCCGCGGAGGACGGCGGCTCGGGCAGCCGGTCGATGACGCGGAAGCGGTAGAGGAGCGGGCACTGCATGAAGTCGGCGGCTCGGCTCGGGGACAGGGCGGCAACCATGGGACCGACGATAGGACGTCGCACCGACATACCCCCTGCGCCACGTAGGCTCGCGCCATGTCCGACCCGCGTGGACCCCAGCCGACGCCGCCCGACCGCCCCGTCGAGCCGGCCGTCGCGGACGCCGACGTGCAGGCCCACCCGGGCTGGCGGATCGGCTCGCTGCGCGGCACCCCCATCTATCTCGGCCGCACCTGGCCGATCCTCGTGCTGGTGATCCTCGCGACCTTCGGTCCGTCCCTGTCGCGGTCGCGGCCCGACCTCGGGGCGGGCGCGTACGCCGTCGCGTTCGCCTACGCGCTCCTGCTGCTCGTGTCGGTCCTCGCGCACGAGGCGGCGCACGCGCTGACCGCGCAGGCGTTCGGGCACCGGGTGCACCGGATCGTCGCCGACCTGATGGGCGGGCACACGTCATACCAGTCCGACAGCAACACCCCCGGCCGCAGCGCGATGGTGGCCCTCGCGGGGCCGCTCGCCAACGCGGCCCTGGCCCTGGTGGCCTGGCAGCTCCTCGCCGTCACCCCCGCCGGGGTGCCCCGGCTGCTCATGGGCGCCATGGCCTACTCCAACGCGTTCGTCGCCGTCTTCAACCTGCTGCCGGGCCTGCCCCTGGACGGCGGGTTCGTGCTCGACGCTCTCGTATGGCGGATCACCGGTCGCCGCACCACCGGGCTGCTGGTCGCGGGGTGGAGCGGACGCGTGCTGGCGGCGCTCGTCGCCCTGTGGTTCATCGGGCGGCCGCTGCTGTCCGGTCGTGCACCGGACTTCTTCTCCATCGCGTGGGGCGCGCTCATCGGCAGCTTCCTGTGGGCCGGGGCGGGCGGGGCCATCCGCTCCGCGCGCGCCCGCGCCCTGCTCGACCAGGTCCGGCTCGGCGACCTGCTGCACCCCACGGCCCTGGTGCCCGCAGGCTCGTCGGTGGCGGACGCCGTGCGGCTCTACGGCGTCCACGGGGCGCAGGTCGTCGCCGTGCAGGACGCGCAGGGGGTCCCCACCGCGGTCGTCGACCCCCGCGCGGTGCAGTCGGTGCCCGTGGACCAGCAGGCCGTCACCCCCGTCCTCGCCGTGGCCCACCAGCAGCCGGCCGGGTGGGTCATCGACCTCGCGCCGGACGTCCCCGTCACCGACGCCGTCGAGCGCATGGCCCAGCTCGAGGTCGGCGTGATCCTGGTGCGCCTGCCGGGCGGCGGGCACGGCCTGCTGGACGCCGGCGAGGTCGAGGACGCGGCGAGCCGCCGAGCCTGACGCCCGAGCCTGACGCCTGAGCCTCGCTACCGATCCTGACGCCCACGCCGAGTGCCCCAGCCCTGCACCCGGGCCCCGCCGGACGTGGTCGAGGTCTGTCGGTGCGGCTCACTACAGTGGAGGGACCATGACGACACAGCCCGACGCCACCGCGCCCCTCGCCCCACCGCAGCCCACCGGCGCGGCCGGACGCCGAGGCCCCTTCCAGCCCGGCGAGCGGGTGCAGCTGACCGACGCGCGCGGCCGCATGCACACGATCACGCTGGCGGTCGGCGGCGAGTTCCACACCCACCGCGGCCGCATCCTGCACGACGTCGTCATCGGCCTGCCCGACGGGTCCACGATCACCAACACGGCCGGCGAGGAGTTCCTCGCGCTGCGCCCGCTCCTGTCCGACTACGTCATGTCCATGCCCCGCGGCGCCGCCGTCGTCTATCCCAAGGACGCGGGCCAGATCGTGCAGTATGCCGACATCTTCCCCGGCGCCACCGTGGTCGAGGCCGGCGTGGGGTCCGGGGCGCTGTCCATGTCGCTGCTGCGCGCCATCGGCGACCAGGGTCGGCTGCTGTCCTTCGAGCGCCGGGCCGACTTCGCCGAGATCTCCCGCGGCAACGCCCGCACCTTCTTCGGCACCGACCACCCGGCCTGGACCGTGACGGTCGGCGACCTGGCCGAGACCCTGCCCGAGGTGTGCGAGCCCGGCACGGTCGACCGCGTCGTCCTCGACATGCTCGCGCCGTGGGAGTGCCTCGAGGCCGTCGCCGACGCGCTCGTGCCCGGCGGCCTGCTGATCTGCTACGTCGCCACCGCCACCCAGCTGTCCCGCGTCGCCGAGGGCGCCAAGGAGCACGGCGGCTTCACCGAGCCCCACGCCTGGGAGACGATCGAGCGCGACTGGCACCTCGAGGGGCTCGCCGTCCGTCCGGTCCACCGCATGCACGGCCACACCGGCTTCCTCATCACCACGCGTCGCCTGGCCCCCGGGGTGACGCCGCCCCTGCGCAAGCGCCGCCCCGCCAAGGGCCCGGACGACCCCGAGGAGCAGCCCTTCGGCGTCGAGGTCGACCGCGCGTGGTCGCCCGAGGACGTCGGCGAGCGGGTCGTCTCCGACAAGCGGCTGCGCAAGATCCGCCGCACCGTCACCGGCGAGGCCCCGCCGCCCGACATGCCGCCCAAGCGCCGCGACGAGGACCCCGCGCCTGACGGCGACCCGGGAGAGACGCCAGCGGAGCGGCATACGGCCCAGGACGACGCGAGCACCCCGGAGGTGGACCAGTGACCTATGACCCGACGAGCGAGGCGCACGCCGCCCGCATCCGTGACCTGACCACCCAGCTGTCCGCGCTGCGGACCGCCAACGGCGCGCTCGGTCAGGCCAACGAGCGACTCACCACGACCCTCAAGGCGGCTCGCGACCAGATCACGGGCCTGCGCGAGGAGATCGACCGGATCGCCGCGCCGCCGTCGACCTACGGGGTCGTGCAGCGCACGTATGACGACGGCACCGCCGACATCACCAGCGCCGGGCGCAAGATGCGGGTCGCCGTGTCGATGGACCTGCCCCTCGCCGACATCCGGCCCGGGCGCGAGGTGCGGCTCAACGAGGCGCTGGTGGTCGTGGCGCTGGCCGACTACGAGCAGGCCGGCGAGATCGTCATCGTCAAGGAGCGCCTCGACGACCACCGGGTGATCGTGCTGCTGCGCAACGACGAGGAGCGCGTCGTCCGCGTCGCGGGGTCGCTGGACGGGGTGCGGCTGCGCCCGGGCGACGCGGTGCTGCTCGACGCCCGCAGCAGCTTCGTGCTCGAGACGGTGCCGCACGCCGAGGTGTCCGAGCTGCTGCTCGAGGAGGTGCCCGACATCTCCTACTCCGACATCGGCGGGCTGACGCCGCAGATCGACCAGATCCGCGACGCCGTCGAGATGCCCTTCCTGCACCCGGAGCTCTATCGGGAGCACCACCTGCGCCCGCCCAAGGGGGTCCTGCTCTACGGCCCTCCCGGCTGCGGCAAGACGCTCATCGCCAAGGCCGTCGCCGCATCTCTCGCGCGCAAGGTTGCGGAGCGCAACGGCCAGACCGGCGAGGACGCGCCCAAGAGCTACTTCCTCAACATCAAGGGCCCCGAGCTGCTCAACAAGTACGTCGGCGAGACCGAGCGGCACATCCGCCTGATCTTCGAGCGGGCCCGGGAGAAGTCCGACGAGGGGACACCCGTCGTGGTGTTCTTCGACGAGATGGACTCGCTGTTCCGCACGCGCGGGTCGGGCGTGTCCTCCGACGTCGAGACGACGATCGTGCCGCAGCTGCTCGCCGAGATCGACGGCGTGGAGCGCCTCGACAACGTCATCGTCATCGGCGCCTCCAACCGCGAGGACATGATCGACCCGGCGATCCTGCGGCCGGGCCGCCTCGACGTCAAGATCAAGATCGAGCGGCCCGACGAGCAGGGGGCGCGCGAGATCTTCGCGAAGTACCTCACCACCGAGGTGCCCCTGCACGCCGACGAGCTCGACGACCACGACGGCGACCCCGCCGCGACGGTCGAGGACCTGATCGACGCCGTGATGGAGCGGATGTTCGCCACCACCGAGGACAACCGCTTCCTCGAGGTGACCTACCTGTCCGGCGCCAAGGAGGTCCTCTACTTCCGCGACTTCGCGTCCGGCGCGATGATCCAGAACATCGTCGACCGGGCCAAGGCCGCCGCCATCAAGGCGCTGATCACGACCGGCGAGCGCGGGCTGCGGCTCGAGCACCTGATGGAGGCCTACGTCGCGGAGTTCCGCGAGAACGAGGACCTGCCCAACACCACCAACCCCGACGACTGGGCCCGCATCTCGGGCAAGCGCGGCGAGCGGATCGTCAACATCCACACGCTGGTCGGCGGCAAGGACCTCAAGGTCGACTGAGCACGCCCCACGCGACGGGGTTCACTCGGGCACCGACGGCGATCATTGCGACCGTCGGGAGTGGGGTGCTTGCACAGTGGCGCCGATGGCGCCACACTGGCGCCATGCCCAGCGTGCAGATCAAGGACGTGCCCGAGCAGACGCACGCCGTCTTGCGACGTCGGGCCGCGGAGGCACACCAGTCCCTGCAGGAGTACCTCCTGGGCCGGCTGGTGGACGAGGCGTCCCGGCCGACGCTCGACGAGGTTCTCGATCGCGCCGGCTCTCGGGCAGGCGGAGCGGTGACCCTCACCGAGGCCAGCGATCTGATTCGCTTCGACCGTGATCGTCGTTGACGCGAGTGTCCTGACCGTGGCGCTCGTCGACGACGGTGTCGACGGTGACCGTGCCCGGTCCCGCCTGCGCGGGGAGCGCCTCGCAGCGCCCGAGCTCGTGGATCTTGAGGTGCTGTCCGTCCTGCGAGGGCTGGTGCGGTCCGGGCAGGTGCTGCCGCGGAGGGCCTCACTGGCGATCGATGACCTCCGGGCCATGCCCATCGAACGCGTCCCGCATCGTCGGCTTCTCGAGCGGTGCTGGGAGCTGCGGGACAACATCACACCGTACGACGCTGCCTACGTGGCGCTGGCCGAGGCGCTCGAGGTATCCCTGGTGACAGGTGACGCACGTCTGGCGCGGTCCACGGGACCGCGCTGCCGGATAGAGGTCTTGACGGTGTCCGGCTGAGCACGGCGCAGTGGTGAGGCACCACGACCGGAGCCAGCGTGCACAGTCCGCGCTCCCAGCGCGAGATCGGCACATAGGCGTGGGCTGGGGGCGTCAGGCGTCGGCGCGGCGACCCGAGCGCTGGGCGACGAGGCGGGGGAGCAGCAGGAAGAGCGCGAGGGCCGTGGTCGCGACGAGGACGAAGCTGAACGCGGTCCCGGCGCCCGTGACGGCCCGCAGCAGCATGCCCACCGCCACGGTGCACAGCCAGATCGGGACGCCGCCACGCAGCGTGGTGGGGGACAGGCGGGCCGCGAGCGCCACGCCCCAGCCGACCAGGGCGCCCACGAGGAAGGGCCACGCGGTGCCGAGGACGGCGAGCAGGGCGCCCTCCTCGGCGTGAGACCGGCGACCGATGGCGGCGAAGACGACGACGAGGACGAGATCCAGAGCGAGGAAGGCCGGGGCACGCATGGCCCCGAGCCTACCCGTGAGGTATGCCGCCCCCTGGCCCGGCATACCTCACGGGAGAGGATGGAGGTCAGGACGTCTGCCGACCGGCCGGAGGCTGCGGGACCTCATCCTCGCGGCGCTGCTGGGGGAGCCAGCCGCCGGCGATGGCGAGGACCGCGATAGCGATGCCGGTGGGGCCGTACTCGACGCCGCGGTTCTCGTGGAGCCAATAGCCGAGGTAGCCGAGCACCAGGCACAGGATGGGGAAGACGATGGCGTAGTAGCGGTTGCGCGTCATGGCTCCATGGTTGTCGGGCGGGCGCTGACGGCATACGCACAGCAGTCAGGGGTGGGGCGTGACAGCTGTCATGCCCCACCCCTGACCGCCCCCCTGACCACGAGGGACGACGAGGTCAGCGGCGTGAGCCCAGCTCGCTGAGGAACCGGATCTGCGCGAGCATGATCCGCTCGATCTCGGCGGGGTCCACGGACTCGTCGGGCCCGTGGATCTTGGCCTTCTCCTCGTCCTCGGGACCCCACAGGATCGCCTCGGCGCCGGGGGAGGCATGCAGCAGCTCGGTCACGAGGGGGATCGAGCCACCGGAGCCGACCTGGGCCGGGGTCCGGCCGTAGACCTCCTCCAGCGCCGCGAGCGCGGTCGCCGTGATCGGGCCGGACGTGTCGCCGAGGAACGGCGAGCCGGCCTTGTCGTCCGAGAACTCCAGCGTGGCGCCGTACGGCGCGTGGGACCGCAGGTGCTCCTTGACCGTCTCAAGCTCGCGGGCCATGTCGGCGCCGGGGGCGATGCGCACCGAGACCCGCGCCCGCACCGAGGGGACCAGCGCGTTGGAGCACTGGTCGACGGGCACCATGTCGAGCCCGATGACCGTCGCCGACGGGTGCGACCACAGGCGTGAGGCGAGCGCCCCGGTGCCCTGCAGGCCGACGCCGTCCTTGACGCCGGCGGACGCCGCGAACTCGGCCTCGTCGACCTCGGCCCCCTCCCAGTCGAAGGAGTGCAGCCCCTCGATGACCGTGTTGCCGTCCTTGTCGTGCATCGTCGACAGCAGCTGGATCATGCCGACCAGGGCGTCGGGCGCCGCGCCGCCGAACAGGCCCGAGTGGACCGCGTTGTCGAGGGTGGTCAGCGTGACGGTGAAGGCGACGTCGCCGCGCAGGCCGGAGGTGATGGACGGCTCGCCCACCTTGGCGGGGCCGGAGTCGCAGATGATGAACGCGTCGCTGCGCACCATGTCGGGGTTGGCGGCCACCCAGTCCTCGATGTGGCTGAAGGTCTCCTCCTCGCCCTCGAGCAGCAGGCGGACCGTGCACGGCGGCGTGCCGTCGAAGGCCCCCATGGTGCCGAGGATCGCGACGACGCCGGCCTTGCAGTCGGCGGTGCCGCGGCCGTAGATGCGCCCGTCGTCCTTGCGCGTGGCGACCCACGGGTCCGAGTGCCACTGCTGGGACTCGGGGCAGGGCTGCACGTCGTAGTGCGCGTACATCGTGACCGTGGGGGAGCCCTCGGGGCCGGGCACCACGGCGTGGATCGCGGGGTAGCCGCCCGGGATGTCGAGCAGCTCGACGTCGGGGACGCCGTTGCGGCGGAACATCTCGAGCAGGTCCTGCGCGATGGCGTCCATGGGCTCCCGGGGGTAGCCGGGGAAGGCGACGGACGGGTGGCCCACCAGGGTGGCGTGGTCCTCGAGCAGTCGGGGCATGGCCTCGCGGGCGTAGTCGCGGGCGGCGGAAAGGTCCATCTGTGCTCCTCGATGAGTGTCGATGCAGCCACCCTATCCACCACCGGGGCTGCGCTATCCTGGACCCAGGTGAACGGATGTTCACCTCGCGATCTACCACTCCTTCCCCGCACGAGAGGCACGCGTGACCGCCGCCCCCACCACCCGGGCAGCGCTGCACCGCAGACGCGCCAACCCCACCCTCGTCACCACCGTGCTCGCCCTGACCGGCACGATCGTGGCGCTGCAGCAGACCCTGATGGTCCCGCTGCTGCCGGAGTTCCCGACCCTGCTGCACACGACCGCCGAGGACGCGTCCTGGCTCGTCACGGCCACCCTGCTGACCAGCGCCGTCGCGACCCCCGTCGTCAGCCGGCTCGCCGACATGCACGGCAAGCGCCGGATGATGCTGGTCTGCCTCGTGCTCCAGATCCTGGGGTCGGTGCTCGGTGCCCTCGGGGGGACGCTGGCCGTGGTCGTCGCCGGACGAGCCCTGCAGGGCTTCGCGGCGGCGCTCATCCCGGTCGGCATCTCGATCATGCGCGACGAGCTGCCCCGCGAGCGGGTCGGCGGGGCGGTCGCCCTGATGTCCGCCACCCTCGGCATCGGGTCCGCCGCGGGCCTGCCGCTGGCCGGCCTGATCTCGGCGCACACGAGCTGGCACGCGTTGTTCTGGGTCTCCGCGGCCATGGCGGCGGCCATGCTGGTCGCCATACCGCTCGTCGTCCCGGAGTCGACCCTCCGGACCCCCGGGTCCTTCGACGGGGTCGGCGCGGTCCTGCTGTCCCTGGCGCTCGTGGCCTTCCTGCTGCCCGTGACCAAGGGCAGCCACTGGGGCTGGACCAGCGAGACCACCCTCGTCCTGGCCGTGGCCTCCGTCGTGCTCCTCGCGATCTGGGTGCCGTGGGAGCTGCGCGCCAGGACGCCGATGGTCGACCTGCGCACCGCGGCGCGCAAGCCGGTGCTGCTGACCAACCTGGCGTCCGTGCTGGTCGGTTTCTCGATGTACGGCAACATGCTGTCGACCACCCAGCTCCTCCAGCTGCCCGAGCGGACGGGGTTCGGCTTCGGCCTCGACGTGCTGCAGGCCGGCCTCGCCATGGTCCCCGGCGGCCTGATGATGGTGCTGCTGTCGCCCGCCTCGGCCGCCATCACCCGCCGCTGGGGCGGACGCACCACGCTGGTCACGGGGGCGCTGGTGCTGGCCGGCGGCTACGTCCTGCGCGTCTTCCTCGTCGACCACCTGTGGCAGATCGTCCTCGGGGCGATGCTCGTCTCGGCCGGCACGGCGATCGCGTATGCCGCCATGCCCACCCTCATCATGGCCGCCGTCCCGATCACCGAGACCGCCTCGGCCAACGGCCTCAACTCGCTGCTGCGCGCCGTCGGCACCTCCTCGGCGAGCGCCGTCGTCGCGATGATCCTCACCACCACCGTGACCCGCGTCGGGGGCGTGGCGCTGCCGACGCTGGACGCGTTCAGGCACATCTTCTGGGTGTGCGCGCTGGCGGCCCTGGTGTCGGCGCTCGTGGCGGCGTTCCTGCCGTCCGCGCGTCCGGCGCCCGCCGTGTCGCCAGGCCGGGCGCGTGCCGACGACGCGGACGAGATCGTCGTGGCCGGCCGGGTCACCGCCACGGGCGTCCGGCCGGTCCGGTCCGCTGTCGTCACCGTGATCGACCTCGAGGGCGACCAGGTGGACTGGGCCCGCGTCGAGCCGGACGGCAGCTACGCGATCGTCCTGCCCGGCCCCGGGGACTACGTGACCGTGACCGCGGCCGACGGCTGGGAGCCGCACAGCGAGGTCGTCCACGTGAGCGGCACGCACGCCCAGGACATCGACCTGGGGGACCGGCTGCAGCTGGCGGGCCAGGTCACCGCCGACGGACGCCCCGTCCCTGGCGCGCTCGTGACCATGACGGCGCTCACCGGTCAGGTCTCGGGCGCGACGCGGACCGGAGCGGACGGGGGCTATGTGCTGCCGCTGTCCACCCATGGGCGCCACGTGGTGACCGCCGCCGACCCGAGCACCGGCCGCACCGGCTCGGTCGGCGTCACCCTCACGGGGGTCGAGCGCCGGGTGGACCTCGACCTCGGCCCCGCTCCCCGCCATACGCAGCCCGATCAGCAGCCGACCGACCAGCAGCCGACCGACCAGCACGCCGCGGCGGTGCTCGCCGCGAGGGCGACCACCTGAGAGGATCACCGGGTGAGCCAGAGCCGAGAGCTGATCGTCCGAGCCGCGCGGCGCCTGTTCGCCGAGCGCGGCTACTCGTCGGTGTCGGTGCGCGACGTCGCCGCGGAGGCGGGGGTGTCCGCGTCCCTCGTGATGAAGCTCGTGGGCAGCAAGGCCGAGCTGTTCAGCTCCTCCGTCGAGTTCGCCCCCGACGAGCAGGACCTGTCCCACCCCGTCGACCGCCTCGGGCACGAGCTGGTCCGCAGCGTCGTCGGTCGCCTCGGCTCCGACGGGCCCGAGCCCCTCGCCCGGGCAGTCGTGCTCGCACTCCCGGCACCGGACATCGAGCAGGTGCGGTCCCGGTTCCACGCCGCGTATGCCGTCCCCCTCGCCGCCCGCCTCGGGGGTGGCGACACGGCCGAGCAGACCGCCGAGATGGTCGTCGCGACCGTCGTCGGCCTCGCCGTCTCCGCGCGGGTGCTGGGCCTGCTCGGGGACCGGGCCCACGACGAGGACCTGGTGGAGCGCTACGGCGCGGCGGTCCAGCTGATCATCGACCGAGGCGGGGCCTCCGGGGGCTCGCACTAGGGTGGGCGCATGACCGTACGCCGAGTGATGGGCATCGAGACGGAGTACGGCATCTCCGTCCCGGGGGAGCCGCACGCCAACCCGATCGTGCTGTCCGGGCAGATCGTCAACGCCTATGCGACGCGGCCCGAGATCACCGTCTCGCGCACCCGCTGGGACTACGAGACCGAGGCGCCGCTCGCCGACCAGTTCGGCCACGAGATGCCGCGCGCCGTGGCCGACTCCAGCCAGCTCACCGACGAGGACGACGAGATCGCCGCCAACGTCGTGCTCACCAACGGCGCCCGGCTCTACGTCGACCACGCCCACCCGGAGTACTCCTCGCCCGAGGTCACCTCGCCGCACGACGCCGTCGTCTGGGACCGCGCTGGGGAGCTCGTCATGGCCGAGGCCGTGCAGCGCCAGGCCGAGCTGAGCGGTCGGCAGATCAACCTCTACAAGAACAACACCGACGGCAAGGGCAGCTCCTACGGCACCCACGAGAACTACCTGCTGGCGCGGGACGTCGAGTTCGCTGCTGTCGCACGGCAGCTCATGCCGTTCTTCGTCGCGCGACAGGTGATCTGCGGCGCCGGCCGCGTCGGCATCGGGCCCGAGTCGCACCAGGCGGGGTTCCAGATCAGCCAGCGCGCCGACTTCTTCGAGCGCCAGGTGGGGCTCGAGACCACGATCCGCCGCCCGATCGTCAACACCCGCGACGAGCCGCACGCCGACCCCACGCGATACCGCCGCCTGCACGTCATCATCGGCGACGCCAACCAGGCCGAGACCGCCACCCTGCTCAAGCTCGGCTCCACCAGCCTGGTGCTGCGCCTCATCGAGCACGGCGACGTGACGCGGGCCCTCATGCCGGCGGACCCGGTGGCGGCGCTGCGGCAGATCTCGCACGACCCGACGCTGCGGACCACCGTGGAGCTGACCGACGGACGGCGCATGACGGGGCTGGACATCCTGTGGGCCTACTACGAGATGGTCGACGACCACCTGTCGCGTCACTACGGCCACGACCTGGACGAGGAGACGCAGGAGATCATGACCCGGTGGGACCACCTCATGGTCATGCTCGGCGACGACGTCCTGTCGGCGGCCCACAGCGTCGACTGGGTGGCCAAGCTCGCGCTCTTCGAGCAGTACCGCTCGCGCGACGGGCTGGGCTGGGACGACGCCCGCCTGCGCGCCATGGACATCCAGTGGAGCGACGTGCGCCCCGACAAGGGGCTGCACCACAAGCTCGAGGCCGCCGGACGGATCGACCGCCTCACCTCGCCGGAGCAGGTGCGGTCCGCCGTCACCGCGCCGCCCGACGACACCCGGGCGTGGCTGCGCGGCACGATGGTCGAGCGCTATCCGCACGAGCTGCTCGCCGCGTCGTGGGACTCCGTGATCGTGCGTCGTGCCCCGGGAGAGCCGCCGAGTCGCCTGTCGCTGCCCGAGCCCGAGCGCTGCACCCGGGCCCACCTCGAGAGCATCGTCGACGCCAGCCCTACCATGGCCGACCTGCTCGACCGGATCGTCTGACCCCGTCAGCACCAGCACGCACCGACCTGAACGCCCTGACCAGAACGCCCTGACCAGCAGGAGGCACCCCATGTCCCAGGAGCAGATCCAGCCCCAGCGCCGCGAGCCGGACCCCGCGGACGTCCCGGCACCCGTGCCGACGGCCCCGGTCACCACCTCCGTCGACGACGCCGGCCTCGACTCCGTGCTGGACGAGATCGACCTGGTGCTCGAGTCCAACGCCGAGGAGTTCGTCAAGGGCTTCGTGCAGAAGGGCGGGCAGTGACCCGCTGAGGTCTGCGGACGTCCCGTCAGTGCGTGTCGAACATGTCCTGGATGCGCGCCGTGTCGTCCGTGACCGTCAGCGCCAGGGCCAGCAGCGCGCGCGCCTTGTAGGGCCCCAGGTCACCGCCGGCGACGTAGTCGTGCCCCTGGTCGTCATACGCATCCCCCCGGGCCACCGTGCCCCGGGCCACCCGGCTCGACCGGACGACCACCACCCCGGCGGCGCGAGCCCGGTCGAGGGCCTCGGCGACGCGGTCGGGGACGTTGCCGGCTCCCGGCCCCGCGTGGACGATGCCGCGGGCGCCGGTCGCGACGACCGCGTCCACCAGGGCGCTGGACATCCCGGCGCGCGTGACGAGCACCTCCACCGGGGGCAGGTCGTCGAGCCCCTCGAGGGCCTCGAGGTCGTATGCCGACGCGACCCCGTGCAGCCGGCGGGACACGTGCGCGTAGCGGGGCACACCCCCGGCCACCTCGCCGAGCGGCCCGTGCGGCGAGCCGAAGGCCTCCACGCGTGACGTGTGCTCCTTGCGGACCTCACGAGCCGAGTGGATCTCCTCGCCCACGACGACCAGGGTCCCCAGACCACGTGACGACGGGTGGGCCGCCACGCGGACGGCGTTGAGCAGGTTGCTCGGCCCGTCCGCACCAAGGGCATCGGCCGGGCGCATGGCGCCGACCACCACGACCGGCTTGTCCGTGGGCACGACCAGGTGCAGCAGGTAGGCCGACTCCTCCAGCGTGTCGGTGCCGTGGGTGACGAGGACGGCGTCGACGTCGTCACGGGCCGCGAGCTCGGCGACGCGCCGGGCGAGCGTGAGCTGCAGCGGCAGGTCCATCTCGACCGAGTCGATCTGGCACAGCTGCTCGCAGGTGATGGTGGCCAGGGAAGCGAGCTGCGGGACCGCCCCCAGCAGGTCCTCGACCGTCAGGACGCCCGCCTGGTAGTGCTTGGCCGTCGTCGCCGCGGACGACCCGGCGATCGTGCCGCCGGTGCCGACGACGACGACGCGGGGGAGCCGGCCGTCGAGTGCAGGAGCATCAGCAGGTGCCGGTGAGCCAGCAGGTGCAAGAGAGTCAGCAGGAGCAGCGGAGGTGGCGACGTCGGCTACGGCATCAGGCATGCGCCCATCATGCCGTGGGCGCCGAAGGGGTCGTGGACGTCGATGCCGCCGATGCCGCCGAGGCAGGAGTCCAGTCGAGGTCGTAGCCGAACGAACGGGGTCCCAGCAGCTCGAGACCACGGGCCGTCCGCCACGGAGCGGGGGCCGGCAGGACGAGCACGCTGTGCCGCCGGCCGACCTCGACGTCGGGGTTGAGCGCCGGCAGGCCGGACTCGTCGACGAGGACGATCAGGTCGGGGACGCAGGCGTCGAGCGCGCCGTCGCGCCGGGCGAGGATGAACTCGTTCTGCACGTCGATGGCGTAGCGCGAGCCCGCGTCGTCCCGCAGGACGACCTTGCCGCGGCTGAAACCCCCTGCCAGGGCACAGCCGTAGTCGGTCACGACTCCCCGGAACGCCACGTGCCCTCCCGCGTGGGCCGCGATCACGTCGGCGAGCTCCTCGCCGGACGCGCCGGACTCGCGGGCCTCGCGACAGGTCCGCCCGAGCCGGCCGGCCGCGCTGATCGTGCCGGGGATGAGCGCCCCCCGAGCTCTGAGATCTCGGCCCCGCAGGGGGTGATCGGCCACCCCGACGGAGTGGCCGCTGGCCGCGGAGACCGCTCGCACGAGGTCCTCGGCCCGCTGCTCGGACGCGACGTGGGGGACGACGAGCGTGTCCCCCTGACGGGTCGAGAGGGCCAGCGGGGCGATGGGCAGCCCGACGAGGTGGTAGGTGCTGTGGGGCAGCTCGGGCACGGCACGCCCCGCCAGGTCCGCGTCGAGCAGCGGTCGGCCGAGGGCGGCGGCCGCTGACATCGCGTCGGCGGTGTTCTCGGCGCCGAGCTCGGTCGCGACGATCGCCCCGACCGGCTCGCCCAGGTGCTGCTCGAGGGCCAGCAGCGCGCCCAGCGCCTCGGGCGGCACGCCCGGAGCCAGCGGCGGGAGCTCTCCTCCCGGGGGCAGGGCGCCGGCGACGTACGGGCAGGCGGTCCAGGTGTCGTCGGGCAGCTCGGACAGGTCCAGCGCGACACGGCCCGTCGCGACGCGGCGCTGCTGCCCACCGTGCAGGCCTACCTCCGGCACGGCCGCAGCGTCCCGGCGACGGCTCGGGCCTGCTTCGTGCACCACAACACGGTGCGCTACCGGCTGGGCGTGGCCCGCGACCTGCTGCGCGGACGGACCGCGAGCGCCGACCCGCTCGACGACGTCGCCGTCGCCCTGCTCGCCGACGCCGTGCTGAACCCGTCGGCGGACTGACGACGTCGAGCGCCGGCCCCTGCTGCCCGGACGACGGGCATCCGGGTGCGATCTGGTCCGAATCGGCCGAACGCGGGTCAGGTCGGACATATCCTTGCCCGGGCCGTCCGGGTCCGTGGTGGAGGGGACCGGCCGGGGCCCGTCATACCTCCGCAAGGCACCCCGAAGGCAGCACGTGACCGTCAACCCCACCCCCCACCACCTCATGTGGGAGCTCCAGGAGCAGTTCCGCCTCTCCCTGGACCGCGCCACCGACCGCGCGACCGACCAGATCGGGGCCATCGTCTCGGCCGACGCGCTGCTCGTCGGCTTCCTCGCCGACGACGTCACGGTGCCCGGCGCACCCGACGTGTGCATCGCCCCGGCGGACCGCGGCTTCAGCATCCAGGACCTCGAGGGCATCCGCGCGGACGCGCAGCGCCGGTTCGAGGCCCACCCGGCGCACGACGAGACCTACGAGTCGGCCGCGGTCCAGCAGGCCGGCTCGACCACTTCCTCGACGAGACCCGCCGCGAGGCCGTCGCCGCGGCCCTCGACAGCGGTCGGGCCGGCCGCGGGCGCACCTTCTTCATCGGCAGCGGCGCCCGGGTCGGGGACTACGTCGTGCACCCCGCCATCAGCGTGGACAGCAGCGCGTATGCCGAGCTCAACGCCCTCCCGTACGACGAGATCGACGGGGTCCCGCTCACGACCTCGCTCGCGCACGGCATCGTCGTCGAGCTGCTGCGCATCGCCACCCACGCCCTCCTCGCGGCCCGGCCGCCGCGCTCGATCTCGCCGATCGACGACGACGTCCCCAACGACGCGATCCGGCGGTCGGCCAACCACCTCGTCTACTCCGCCGCCCTCATCGCGGGGGAGCGGCTCGGGCAGGGGCTGTTCGACGCGTTCGAGGGCCTGTCGTCGACGCCCTACGAGGGTCGCGTCGGCTCCGGCACCGTCGTCATGGCCCGCGAGGGGCACCCCCGCATCTCCGTCGACGTCCAGCTGCGCTCGGCGGTGTCGGTGCGCGAGCGGCGGCAGTTCCGCAAGCTCCTGGAGATGACCCGCCCCGGGCTGCACCTGCTGATCGACGGCCAGCGCATCTACGGCCTCGGGTCGGTCCAGCCGCTCGCCCACGACGAGCCCGACGACTCCGACAACGACATCTTCCGGTTCACGCTGCTCGAGCAGGGCTCCTGGCAGATGGCCTACAACCGCAACCCGCTCCTGCGGGTGTCCAGCGGCCACCCGCAGCTGCCCCGCCCGCGGATGTCGACCAGCCTGTTCATCGACGCCATGCGGCGCGTGTTCGACGAGGTGTCCGACCACGACATACGAGGTATCTGGATGCTGGCCCAGAGCGCGGCGCAGCAGGCCCGCGGCGCCCTGCTCGTCGTCACGACCGCGGCCGCCGAGGAGGCCAGGCGGCTCGCACCTCAGGCGCTGTCGATCCGGCCGCAGCAGCTCAGCTCGGACGTGCTGGACGCGGTCACGCGCATCGACGGGGCGGTCCTGCTCACCCCCGACGGCGTCTGCCATGCGGTCGGCGTCATCCTCGACGGCGTCGCCACCGGGGCCGGCGACCCGAGCCGCGGGTCCCGCTACAACTCGGCCGTGCGCTACACCGAGGCGTCCACCGCCCCCTGCCTCACGGTCATCGTCTCCGAGGACGGGATGATCGACGTCTATCCCGAGCTGGCGCCCCGGGTCCGGCCCGAGGACGTCGAGCAGGCCCTCGCCGACCTCGAGGCCGCCGGCAGCCTGGACGTCGACGAGGCCCGCGACCTCGACCTCGAGGCGTTCTACGCCCTGCACAAGCGACTGCGCCGATTCGCCTTCTATCTGTCCGAGAGCCAGTGCGAGCGCGCCAACGCGGTGTGCCTCACCATCGAGGACCTGCGCTGGGAGCGCTCGCGGACCCGGGTGCGCACGGTGCCGTTCCGCACCGACCCCCGCATGAACGCCTCCTTCTTCGCCTGAGGTTCACCTGACCTCGTGACACCTGTCACGGGCGCGCGGCGAGGCGTGCCCCGTAGTTTCGAGGCAACCGCGATCGAGGGGGATCCCATGGACCTACGGACCGGGGCGAGCATCGTGGGGCTGCTCGCCGTCATCTACGGCTTCGCCGTGGCGCTCGGGCCACGCGCGCACCAGGACGCCGGCTTCTGGCACCGCTTCACCGTCGTGGGGGCGCTCCTGCTGCTGGTCGCCGTCGTCGTGCTGGTCGGCGTCCCGTTCTACCGAGAGGGAGGTCTGTCATGACCCAGGCTCCATCAGCGCGCTACGGCCGCAACCCCGGCTGGGGCGTCACCGCCGTCCTCGCGATCGTCTACGGGATGCTCGTGGCCTTCGGCGACCTCCTGCACGACGACCGGGTGTTCTGGGACGCCTTCACGATCTGGGCCGGGCTGCCGGTCCTGGCCGTCTTCGTCATCTGCATGGTGATCCCGTTCATCCGGTGGCTCGCCTCCTCGCGACAGACCTACCGGCGGTAGGTGCATCAGCCTGGCGGACGAAGGCCGGTCGACGTGACTGCCGCCGGTAGGGTCGTGCCATGGATCGACGCATCTTCGGGATCGAGACCGAGTATGGCGTGACCGCCACCTCCGAGGGCCAGCGGCGACTGACCCCCGACGAGGTGTCGCGCTACATGTTCCGTTCCGTCGTCGCCTGGAGCCGCAGCTCCAACGCCTTCCTCGCCAACGGCTCACGGCTCTACCTCGACGTCGGCTCGCACCCGGAGTACGCCACGGCCGAGTGCGACTCGCTGCTCGACCTCGTCGCCCAGGACAAGGCCGGCGAGCGCATCGTCCAGGGCCTCGCCGACGACGCCCAGCTGCGCATGGCCCAGGACGAGATCGTCGGCGACGTCTACGTCTTCAAGAACAACGTCGACTCCTCCGGCAGCTCCTACGGCTGCCACGAGAACTTCCTCGTGCACCGGTCCACCGACCTGCGCACCGTCACCGACACCCTCGTGCCCTTCCTCGTCAGCCGCCAGATCACCTGTGGCGCAGGCAAGCTCGTCGTCGACCCCCAGGGACGGCCGACCTACTGCGTCAGCCAGCGCGCCGACCACATGTGGGAGGGCGTGTCCTCCGCCACCACGCGCTCGCGGCCCATCATCAACTCCCGCGACGAGCCCCACGCCGACGCCGAGAAGTTCCGCCGCCTGCACGTCATCGTCGGGGACTCGACGATGTCGGAGACGACGATGCTGCTCAAGGTCGGGTCCGCCGACCTCGTGCTGCGGATGATCGAGGAGGGCGTCCCGCTGCCCCACCTCACCCTCGCGAGCACCACGGCCGCCATACGCACCATGAGCACCGACCCGACCGGCCGCGCCGAGGTCGCCCTGCAGCGCGGCGGGACCACGAGCGCCCTGGCGGTGCAGAGCGCCTACCTCGAGGCCGCGCGACGCTTCGTCGACGAGGGCGGCAGCGACGACCCGGTGCACGAGCGCGTCCTGGACCTGTGGGAGCGGGTGCTGTCGGCCGTCGACTCCGGGCGGCTGCAGGAGGTCGGCACCGAGATCGACTGGGTGATCAAGCGGCGCCTCATCGAGCACTACTCCAGCCGCAACGGCCTGCCGCTCGAGCACCCGCGGCTGCAGCAGATCGACCTCGCCTACCACGACCTGCACCCGCGCCGGGGTCTGTTCAACCTGCTGCAGGCCAGGGGGCTCGCCGCGCGGGTCACCACCGACGAGCAGATCGAGCACGCGGTGACGGCGCCCCCGCAGACGACCCGGGCCAAGCTGCGCGGGGACTTCATCGCCGCGGCGCGGGCGGCTCGGCGGGACTACTCCGTCGACTGGGTGCACCTCAAGCTCAACGACGGCAACCAGCGCACCACCTTGTGCAAGGACCCGCTCGCCTACGAGGACCCGCGGGTCGAGCGGCTCGTCGCGAGCCTCGGCGAGCACCCCGCCCCGGCCGGCACCTGGCCCGGCACCTGAGCCAGGGAGCCGGACGCCGACAGCCCCGCCACAGGATCGCCCGCTAGGGTGGCACGAGCTCAAACGACCCACATCCGAGCGAAGGACCCCTCTTTTGCGCCTGCGCACCAGCTCTGCCCTCGCCCTCGCGGCCGTCCCGGCCATCGCGCTCAGCGCGTGCGGGAGCGGCGGGG
>NZ_DLOE01000028.1:56464-74694 GCF_002479615.1 Arsenicicoccus sp. UBA7492
CCGCGACGCCCCCGCCGATCACCCCGGCCGCCAAGGGCGACCTCGCGGGCATCACCGTCGGCGGCACGCCCGCCAAGCCGTCGCTCAAGGTCGACAAGGCGCCCTTCACGACCAAGGAGACGACCACCAAGGTCGTCACCGAGGGCACCGGCCAGGTCGTCAAGAAGACCGACATGGTGGTCGCCAACGCGCTGTTCGTCTCCGGCAAGACCGGCAAGACGCTCGAGGACACCTTCGCCGCCAACCAGCCCCAGCAGATCCCCGTCAACCAGTGGATCCCCGGCGTCGCCAAGGGCATGCTCGGCCAGAAGGTCGGCAGCCGCATGCTGATCGCCATGGCTCCCGCCGACGCAGCGACCCTCATCGCCCAGGGCAACCCCCAGTCCGGCCTCGCCGCCGACGAGACGCTGGTGGCCTACGTCGAGATCCAGAAGGTCGGCTTCAAGGGCGAGGCCTGCAAGGTCGTCACCAGCAAGGAGGGCCTGCCCGAGGTCACCGCCGCCGACGGCAAGGCAGCCACCATGAAGCCCACCACGGCCGCCGCGCCCAAGCAGGCCACGGCCTACGTCCTCAAGGAGGGCACCGGCCCGGTCGTCAATGCCGGCCAGACGCTGTCCTCGCACTACACCGGCATGCTCTGGACCAACGGCACCAAGTTCGACTCGAGCTATGACCACGGCGCCGAGCCCACGCCGTTCCCGATCGGCGTCGGCCAGGTCATCCCCGCCTGGGACAAGTGCCTCACCGGTCAGAAGGTCGGCAGCCGCGTCCTCGTCGTCGCCCCGCCGGCCGAGGCCTACGGCGCCAAGGCCCAGGACAAGATCCCGGCCAACTCGACGCTCGTCTTCGTCGTCGACCTCGTCAAGGCCCAGTAGCCGGACCAGCACCACCCGTCATCGCGTCCCCCCGAGCCACCAGGAGGCACCATGCCGTTCGACCCCACCACCACCAAGCCCGAGATCGACTTCCCGGGCGACCAGCCGCCCGCCGACCTCGTCATCGAGGAGGTCTGGGAGGGTGACGGCGCCGAGGCCAAGCCCGGCAACGTCGTCAGCACCCACTACGTCGGCGTGGCCTACTCCACCGGCGAGGAGTTCGACGCCTCGTGGAACCGCGGCGCGCCCCTGGACTTCCAGGTCGGCGTCGGCCAGGTCATCCAGGGCTGGGACCAGGGCCTGCTCGGGATGCGTGAGGGTGGCCGGCGCAAGCTGACCATCCCGTCGCACCTCGCGTATGGCGACCGCGGCGCCGGCGGCGTCATCAAGCCCGGCGAGAGCCTGATCTTCGTCGTGGACCTCGTCGCCGTCCGCTAGGTCTCGCTGCACCCCAAGATCGTGAGGGTTTGGTCCAAGAATCGGACCAAACCCTCACGATCTTCGTGGTTGGGGGTTGGGGAGGGGCCGGGAGGCTCAGGCCTGGGAGGCCCAGCCCTGCAGGGCGGCGATGATCCGCGGGCGCAGGTCGGCCGGGGCCACGACCTCGTCGACCGAGCCGACCTCGACGGCGCGGTGGATGCTGTGGACCGCGTCGAACTCCGAGGCGACCTCGCCGAGCTTCTCGGCGCGGACGTCGCGCCGCGTCTCGACGAGCTGGGCGGCCAGGTCGGCGTGCTCCTCGCCGGTGGCGGCCGACAACCGCTGCTCGAGCTCGGCGACCCGCGGGTCCTTGGCCGCGCGCGCGTCCACGTCGCGGCTGAACACCACCGCGGCCGCCGGCGCACCGCCGAGCACCGAGGCGTAGGACCCCTCGACGGCCAGCACCCGCATCTGCGGGTTGAGGGCCTTGGAGAACACGACGAACGCCCCGCCGTGGTAGCGCGAGATGACGCAGAACACGATCGGCCCGTCGAAGTTGACGATGGCGCGGCCGATCTCGGCGCCGTACTCGAGCTGCAGGTTGCGCAGCGACTCCGGCGAGCCGTCGAAGCCCGACAGGTTGGCCAGGACGACGACCGGGCGGTTGCCGCTGGCGCCGTTGATCGCCCGGGCGACCTTCTTGGACGACCGGGGGAACAACGTGCCGGCGGTGTAGGTGTCGGGGCCGTCGGTGGGAGGGAAGCCGCGGCGCGGGACGGCCTTGGACTCGATGCCCACCAGGCAGACCGGGATGCCGCCGAGGCGCGCGTCGTAGACCACGGAGGTCTCGGCGTCCGCCATCCCGGCCCAGCGCTCGAGCGTCGCGTGGTCCTGGTCGGCCACGGCCGCCATCACCGTGCGGATGTCGAACGGCTTCTTGCGGTCCGGGTTGGTGGCGGGGGAGAAGATGTCGCCGACCGTCGTGAACCCGGAGTCGATCGGGTCGTGCGGATAGGTCGTGACGTCGCGGTCGACCGGGTCGGTGGTCGCGGCGACGCGCGGACCGCTCTCGCCGGGGGCGACGTAGGCGTGGTCGTAGTGCGTCATGAGGATGCCGAGCGCGCCGGCGAGGTCGGGCGCCCAGTACTGCGCCTGGCCGTTGGGGCCCATGATCCGGTCGTAGCCGCCGATGCCGTAGTTGTCTTCGGCCGAGACGCCGCCGGAGAAGTCCAGGGACTGCTTGCCGGTCAGCACCATCGCGCTGTCCGGGGTCATGACGAGGATGCCCTTGGTGTGCATCAGCATCGTCGCCTCGGCGTTCCAGTACGGCTGCGCGCCGACGTTGATGCCGGCGACGACGACGTTGATCTCGCCGCCCGCCTGGGTGAACTCGACGATGCGCTTGAGCGCGCGGGCCACCCAGTCCATGTTCTCCGTGCCGGAGTCCATCGAGATGCGGGCGCCGGCGGACAGGGCGAACCACTCGACGGGCACGCCCATCGACTCGGCCAGGTCGAGCGCGGCGATGATGCGCATGCACTCCGCCTCGGAGACCGCACCGAGGGCCCGCAGCGGGTCGCCGCACAGCAGGACCCGCTTGACCCCCTCGGGGTGGCGCGTGGTGGGGGTCGAGATGACGCCGACGATGATGCCCGCGCGGTTGAGGCCGTAGGGACGGTCGACCGGCACCAGCGCACCGGAGTCGTCGAGGTCGTGCTCGGTCGCGGTGCCGCCGGGCCCCGCGATCAGCGACTGCAGCTCGTAGGGGTAGGCCATGCCACGACGGCGTGCGGTGACGACCTTGCGGGAGTAGTCGTCCAGCGGCTTGAGCCGCTCCTCGGGCGGCCCCTCGATGGAAGTGACGACCCCGGACCCCGGCTGGTAGTGGAAGCGCGCGGCCATCGGCATGGTCTCGCCGCCACCACCGGGCAGCGCCACGGTGCCGTCCAGGAGCACCTCCTCGACGCCGGCGCCGGCCGTCATCGGGGCGATCGTGCGCTTGAGGGTCGTCAGCTCCTCGACGTCACCCTCGATGGTCGGCCAGACGTGGACCCACACGTGGTTCATGTCGAGCCGGGTCCCGGCGGGGCCGCTGCTCGTGCGGGCCCGGCGGATCGCGTCCAGGCAGCCGGCGATGGCCCGCTCGACGTGCGGCAGCCCGGTGACCCGGCCCTGCTCGTCACGGACCACGGCGAGCTGTCGCACCTGCGCCATGGCCACGAGGCGCACGTCGGTGTCGTTGCCCCGCGCGACGCAGCGATAGAGCAGGACGTCCTCGGGCGCCTCGAGGCGGGTCACGTCGAACTCCGTGAGGCGCCACAGGTTGAGCCGTCGCCCGACCATCGGGTGCACGCCGCGGACGAGCTCGTCCTCGACGACCGACCCGGCTGAGCCATCCGTGACGGCAGCGCCGGCAGGATCGTTGTCGGCGGGACGGAAGGTCAGGTAGCGGACCGGCTCCTCGCCGTCGCTGCACACGCCGACCGCGACGCGACGAACCCCGCGGCCGAGGTCGAGCCCGGAGAGCCGCTGCACGAGCTCGGCCGAGAGCTCGTCGAGCGAGGCCGGCGCGTCGTCCCAGAGCAGGTAGAGGTCGACGACGCTCTGCTGACCGGCACCGGCCTCGGCGACCTCGGAGGCGATGTCCTGGACCAGGTCCGAGCCGGGACGCAGGTCGTCGACCCGCCCGATCGTGGAGACCAGGTGGGTCGGCCGGTCGTCGATGGTGTAGTCCGCGACGACCAGCGGACGCCCGTCGATGCGGATCTCGCGGAAGTCGCGCATGTCGTGGCCTCGGTAGTGGCGCTGGGCCAGCACCGTCAGCATCGGCTCGGAGGACGGCAGCTCGGGGCCGGACAGCCGCTGGGCGAGGAAGCGGGCGATCCGCTCGGGGATGCGCACCAGCGCATCGATGTGCTCGTCACGCTCCGGGCCCTCCGGGAGCTCGGCGATGCGGGCGATCTCGTCGGCCACGCCCCCGAGCACGCCCTGGCGCTCGGCGTCCACCAGGGGCTGGTCGAACCACCGGAAGCGCACGCTGCGGGCCAGGTCCCCGACGACGGGGATGCGCAGCTGGGTGGCGCGCACGAGGTGGTCGAGGGCTGCGCGGGCGCGGGTGTCCCCGGGTGCCTCGGGCACCGGATCGGTGAGCCACCGCCGCAGCAGCGCGGTCACGACCTGCAGGTCGGGGGTCGACCGCTGCTGCGCGATGAAGACGCGGAAGACGGCCTGCTCGAGCTCGTCCCCGTGCTCCAGGTCGGTGACGCCGTAGCGACGCAGGACGGCCCCGAGGCGCTCCTGGAAGTCCTCGGGCAGGCCGGCCCGGACCGGGTCCAGGCTCTGCAGATAGGTGTGAAAGTGCTCGCGGGGGCTGTGGATGCGGTTCTCGAGGTGCAGGTCGTCGCCCGCGGGACGGTTGCGGGACAGCTCGGCCAGGTCGGCGAAGGCCTCGAGCAGCTCGACCTCCGCGGCCACCGGGCTCTCGCCCCGGGTCGCCTCCTCGTCGCGGACCGCAAGGTATGACGCCAGCACCCGCCCCTCGTCGCGGGCGTCCACGTCGTAGCCGAGGATCAGCGCGAGCAGGTCGCCGCGCAGCCGGCTCGCGCGACGGTGCGGGTCGGCCCCGCCACTGGCTCTCGCGTCGACCGTGCTGCTGTCGACGTCAACGTCGGGCAGGTCCAGGTCCACGCCCGGCAGCTCCTCCGCGGCGGCCTCGTCGCCGTCGCCGACGGGCTCGAGGCGCACGAGCGGGGTGCCGGTCTCGACCTGGCTGCCGGCGGACACGAGCAGCTCCCTGACCCGGGCGGCGAACGGCGCGGGCAGGACGGTCTCCATCTTCATCGACTCGAGCACCAGCACGGGCGCGCCCGCGGCGACCTCGTCGCCCACCGACACCGGGGTGGCGACGACCAGCGCCGGGGTGGGGGAGCGCAGCACGCCGCCCTCGTCGAGGCTGATCCGGTGGGTGACCCCGTCGACCTCGACGAGCTGGATGGTGCCGTGCGAGGCGGTGATCAGCCGGTGCTCGCGGCCGCTGACGGTGATGCGGGCGGCGTAGTCGTCGATGCGGTCGAGCTCGGCCTCGACGGCGTGCTCGCCGGCGGGGGAGGTGACGGTGACGCGGAACCGGTGCGGCGCCACGCGCGACACGGTCAGCGTGTAGGCCGTGCCGCGCAGCGTGAGCTCGACCTTGCGCCCCGGGGCGTGCTGCAGCTGGGGGCGGCCGCCGCGCGCCGTCTCGAGCAGGCGAGCGCGGGCGATCGCCTCGTCGGCCTCGTAGGCCTGGATCCCGGCCGCCACCAGGGCGACCCCGGCGTGACGGTGGCTGCTGAGCCGGCCCTCGCCGCGGACCCGGTCGATCCAGCCGGTGTCGGCGCTGCCGTCGATCACCTCGGGGGCGTCGAGCAGCTCGAGGACGAAGCTCTTGTTGGTGGCGCCGCCCTCGATGACGACGGTGGTCTCCTGCATGGCGCGGCGCAGGCGGGCGAGAGCCTCGTCCCGGTCGCGGCCGGAGGCGATGATCTTGGCGATCATCGAGTCGAAGTCGGCGGGGATCGTGTCGCCCTCGGCGACACCCGTGTCGACGCGGATGCCGGGGCCCGCCGGCAGCTCGAGCAGGGCGATGCGGCCCGGTGACGGCGCGAAGTCGCGGTCGGGGTCCTCGGCGTTGAGGCGGGCCTCGACGGCGTGGCCGCTCTCGACGGGCCGCTCGCCCTCGAGCCGACCGCCGGACGCGACGTGGATCTGCAGGCGCACCAGGTCGGTCGCGGTGGTGACCTCGGTGATGGAGTGCTCGACCTGCAGGCGGGTGTTGACCTCGAGGAAGGCGAAGAAGCGCTCGGTGGGGTGGTAGAGGAACTCGACGGTCCCGGCGCCGCAGTAGCCGACCGCGACGGCGAGGCGCTCGGCGCTGGCCTTGAGCTCGGCGACCTCGTCGGGGGAGAGGACGGGGGAGGCCGACTCCTCGATGACCTTCTGGTTGCGGCGCTGCACCGAGCAGTCGCGGACGCCGAGCGCCCAGGCCGTGCCGTGCGAGTCGGCGATGACCTGCACCTCGACGTGCCGCGCGCCGGTGACGAGCCGCTCCAGGAAGACGACGCCGGAGCCGAACGCGCGGGCCGCCTCGTCGCGGGTGCGCTCGTAGGCATCGGCCAGCTCGGCGTCGGAGGAGACCTTGCGGATGCCGCGCCCACCACCGCCGGCGGTGGCCTTGAGCATGAGGGGGTAGCCGATCTCCTGGGCGGCGGCCACGGCGTCCTCGAGGGTGTCGACGCCGCCGCGGCTCCACGCCGCGACCGGCACGCCGACCTGCTCGGCGATGAGCTTGGAGCCGATCTTGTCGCCGAGCTGACGCATGGCCTCGGGGTTCGGCCCGATGAAGGTCACCCCGATCCGCGCGCACAGGTCGGCGAAGGCCGGGTCCTCGGCGACGAAGCCCCACCCGACCCAGGCGGCGTCCGCGCCCGTCTCCAGCAGGGCGCGCTCGAGCACCGCGTGGTCGAGATAGGGCCGGTCGGCGGCGGGTCCGAGGTCGTAGGACCGGTCCGCCTCCCGCACGAACATCGCCCGGCGCTCGCCCGTCGTGTGCAGGGCCACCGTCTCGATCCTCGGCTCGGCGGACCCGGGTCCGCGGGACGCGTTGAGGTCGCGGACCGCATGGATGAGGCGCATGGCGGCCTCGCCACGGTTGACGATGGCGATGCGGGTGAACATCAGACGGCTACCTCCGAGCGGCACGGTGTGGCAGAGGCCACGCATTCTCCCGGAGGCTAGTCACTGTGGGGGGTTACTCGCGCGTCGGGATGCGCGTGGCGGCGTGGCGACCTGCGACCGCGGCGGCCAGGAAGGACGCCCGGTCGTCCTGCAGACCGCGCCCCATGGTGCTCAGCCGGACGGGTGACGTGGCCAGGGCGGCGTCGAGCCGGTCGGTCGGGACGTCGACCGGCGTGAGCCGCCCGCCCGAGCCCGCGCACAGCTCGTGCGCCTGGCGGCGCACCTCGCGACCGGTCTCGGTGTCCTCCTGGGGGATCGGCACTTCCGCGGGCACCAGGGCGACCCGGCCGTATGCCGTCACGCTGTGATGGCTGACGCCGCGATGCCGCGGGCGCGGGTCGGCCTCGGACACCCGCAGCGAGGCCACCGCGACGCCGCCGAGCGTGTGGGCGGCGTTGACCGCCTCGCCCGCGCTGGTCCCCGAGAAGCCCCAGCGGGTGCCGGTGCCGAGGTTGCCCGGGCCCTGCGCGACCACGGCGACGTCGGCACCGACCACGAGCCGCGCGGCGAGCAGCCCGGTGTGGACGTTGACGGCCTCCAGGTCCCCGCCGTAGGCCTGGCCCACCGTGATGCAGGACGCCAGCCAACCCGCCTCGCGCAGCCCCGCGACCGTCCGGCTGAACCGTGCGGGCAGGGCGCCGCCGTCCGTCATGACATAGGCGACGACCGCGTCCGGCTGCTCGGCCCGCAGGCCGGCCAGGACGGCGGGCACCGCGGAGTGCAGGTCGGCCGTGACCACCGGCATCCCGTCGATCGAGTCGGCGTCCGCGAGCAGCGCGTGGTGCGGGCTCTCCTGCTCGTCGACGCCGAGCACCATGGCCTGCAGCGGCGTGTAGCGGGCCTTGACGACGTGCCCGGGCCCCGGGGGCGGGTCTGCCGGCATACGGTCCGGGTCGGCGACCACGAGGGCCAGGCCGCCGGTGCCGAGGCCGCGCTCGAGCGCGGAGACGTTGAGCAGGACGGTGTCGCCCACCTGCGGGCGGCCCACGAGGTCGACGTAGGCGAGGGCCCGACACGCGGTGCCGGAGGCGGCCTCCCCAGCCCCCTCCTCGAACACAGTTACGGCATACTCGACTGCGCCGGGCCACTCGGCCCGGACGGCGTCGACTCGGGCGCTGCGCCAGCGGATCACGGCGCCAGACTAGTGGCCGGACCATCGAAGGGAGGGGCACGACGTGGCTCCTGCGCGGACCCCCATCAGCTCCGCCAAGACCGAGCGGCTGCTCAACCTGGTCATCTGCCTGCTCTACACCCGGCGCGCGCTGCCCAAGTCCAAGATCCGCGAGGCCGTCCCGCAGTACGGCGCGGCGCTGTCCGAGGACGCCTTCAACCGGATGTTCGAGCGCGACAAGGACGAGCTGCGCGAGCTCGGGATCCCGCTCGTCACCGAGGACATCGACCCGCTCTTCGACAACGAGGAGGGCTACCGCATCGACCGGCGCGAGTACGCCCTGCCCGAGGTCGCCTTCGAGCCCGACGAGATCGCGGTGCTCGGGCTCGCCAGCCGCACCTGGGCGCAGGCGTCGCTGGCCGGGCCCGCCGCCCGCGCGCTGCGCAAGCTCGAGGCGGCCGGCGTGGAGCGCGACGACTCCTCGGTGATCGGGCTAGAGCCGCGCGTCCGCACCGCCGAGCCCGCCTTCGCCCGCGCCAAGGACGCCGTCCTTCAGCGACGCCCGATCCGCTTCGACTACCGGCGCTCGGGGACCGGCGCGCTCACCACCCGCCACGTCCAGCCGTGGGGGATCGCGGCGTGGCACGGCCGGTGGTACCTCACGGGCTTCGACACCGACCGCGACGCACCCCGCGTGTTCCGCCTCGGGCGGGTCGAGGGACCCATCGCCTGGGCCGGCAAGGCCGGGTCGTATGCCGTGCCCGCCGACCACGACCCGCTGGGGTCCATCCGGGCCCAGGCCTCCGAGCGCCCCGCGGTCACGGCGACGCTGCGCGTCCGCCAGGGCGCGGGGCACGCGCTGCGCCGCCGCGCCGGGCAGACCGGCCCGAGTAGTGGTGCCGGTGGTGCTGGTGGTGGCGAGGCCGGGACCGGCATGACTGGCGGGTGGGACGAGATCGAGCTGCCGTGCACCGACACGGAGCGGCTCGCCGACGAGCTCGCGGGCTATGCGGCGGACGTCGAGGCGCTGGCGCCCGCCGAGCTCCGCGAGGCCGTCATACGCAGACTGACCGGGGCGCTGGAGGCGAGCCGATGAGCGCCAGGGATCCCCGCGGCAGCGTGGACATGAACGAGTCGGCGACGGCGCGGCTCAGCCGCCTGCTCACGATGGTGCCGTGGCTGCTGACCCACCAGGGCGTCGAGATCGACGTCGCCGCAGCGGAGTTCGGCGTGTCCGAGGCCCAGATCGAGGCCGACCTGGCCCTGCTGTTCCTCTGCGGCACGCCCGGCGGCTACCACGACGACCTGATCGACGCGCAGTGGGAGGACGGGCAGGTCTACGTCTCCAACGCCGACACGATCGCCCGCCCGCTGCGGCTCGGGGTCGACGAGGCGCTGTCGCTGATGGTGGGGCTGCGCGCCCTGGCGGCGGTGCCGGGGCTGGGGGAGCGCGACGCCGTCGACCGCGCCCTGGCCAAGCTCGAGGCCGCCACCAGCGAGGTGTCCGGCGTCGCCGCGCAGGCCGCCCAGATCAGCGTCGACATGCGCGTCGAGGCCGAGGGCGGCGGCGCGGAGGGCGAGCGTCTCGAGGGGCGGCTGTCGGCGCTGCGGCAGGCGCTCGCCGGGCGTCGCCGCGTCCACCTCAACTATGTCGTGCCGAGCCGCGACGAGACCACCGAGCGCGACGTCGACCCCATGCGCCTGGTCAACGTCGACGGGCCGTGGTACCTCGAGGCCTGGTGCCACCGGGCGCAGGACGTCCGGCTCTTCCGCCTCGACCGGATCGCCGAGCTGGAGGTCCTCGACGTCGACGGCACCCCGCCGGCCGACGCGCGCCCGCGCGACCTCGACAACGGGATCTTCCGCCCCGACGAGCTGTCGTTGCGCGTCGTCCTCGACCTCGACCAGCAGGCGCGGTGGGTGCGCGACTACTACCCGTGCGAGTCGGCGCAGGAGCGTGACGGCGGTGGGCTGCGCGTGACGATCGCGACGAGCGACACCGCCTGGCTGCGGCGGCTCCTGCTGCGGCTCGGCGGCGCAGCACGCGTCGTCTCGCCGGACGAGCTGCGGGCCGAGGTGCGGGAGGGCGCCGAGGCGGCGCTCGCGCTCTATCGCTGAACCGTGCCCTGCCGGTGGGCGGTCGCCATCCCGGTGACGCCCTGCCGTTGCCGCATGTTCACCGGCGTTGGTCGTCCTCGGGGTTGACACCCGTAGGATGACGGACCAGGACCTCTCGTCCCTCGTAGGCAGACCCACTGGAAGGCTGGTCGACCCCGATGATCCGCAACGCGTTCGAGCCCTGGCACCTGATCATCCTCGTGCTGGTGATCGTCACCGTCTTCGGGTGGAAGCGGCTGCCGGACGCCGCCCGCAGCCTGGGCCGGTCGATGCGCATCTTCAAGTCCGAGGTGTCCGAGATGAAGAACGACGGCGAGCGCGACAGGTCGAGCACCACGGTCGACGACGAGCTGGCCGAGCCGCATCGCACCACCACGACGACCCGCACCACGCAGACGACCCAGCCGGTGCACGGCGCCGCGTCCGGCGCCTCGTCCGCCACGTCCGGCGACGAGTTCGTGGTCATCGACGGCGTGCGCTACCGCCGCGAGCCCGGCGACACCGCACCCCGCGCCTGAGCCGGGCGGTCGCCCAGCGCATGGCCCGCGAGCAGTCGACGCGTCCCGGCATCCGCCGCCGGGGACGCAACCCCGAGGGGCGGATGTCCCTCGGTGACCACCTGCGCGAGTTCCGCAACCGCATCCTCATCGCCGCCCTGGCGGTCGTGCTGGCCTCGATCATCGGCTGGATCTACTACGACCCCCTGGTGTTCCGCCTGCAGGAGCCCCTGCGGATCAGCGCCGCCGCACGGCGCGCCAACGTCATCCTGTCCTTCCCCGACATCACCGGCGCCTTCTCGCTCAAGCTCAAGGTCGCGGTGTTCGTCGGCACGATCGTCGCCAGCCCGGTGTGGTTGTGGCAGATCTGGGCGTTCATCGTCCCGGGGCTGCACAAGCGCGAGAAGCGCACGGCCCTGGCCTTCATCACCGCCGCCGTCCCGCTCTTCCTGCTCGGCTGCTGGGGCGCGCTCTACGCCCTGCCCAAGGCGATCGAGGTGCTGCTCGACTTCACCCCGATCGGCGCGTCCAACATCCTGCAGGCGGACTACTACCTCACCTGGGTCACGCGGTTCATCCTGAGCTTCGGCCTGGCCTTCCTGCTGCCGGTGCTCCTGGTCGCGCTCAACGTCATCCACGTCCTGCCCGCGCACATCATGCTCAAGGGTTGGCGGATCGCGGTCGTCCTCATCTTCACCTTCGCCGCCATGATGACGCCGACCCCGGACCCGTGGACGATGTTCGCGCTGGCCCTGCCCCTGTGCGGTCTCTACTTCGCGGCCTACGGGGTGGCGAGGATCATCGACGGCCGGCGCGCGCGGCGCGAGCCCGACTACAGCGACCTCGCCGACGACGAGGCCAGCCGGCTGTGACGCCGGGCGCCGTCATACGAGGGCCTGTCGGTCCTGTCGCGTAGCCTGCTGGACATGGCGCAGCACCCACATCTGGACACCTTCACCGCGAGCTTCCCGTTCGAGCTCGACGCGTTCCAGCTCGAGGCGTGCGCGGCGGTCGAGGACGGGCACGGGGTCCTGGTGGCCGCCCCCACTGGGGCCGGCAAGACGATCGTGGGGGAGTTCGGCGTCCACCTGGCGCTGGCCACGGGGCGCAAGGCGTTCTACACCACGCCCATCAAGGCGCTGTCCAACCAGAAGTACCACGACCTCGTCGCCCGGCACGGCGCCGACCAGGTCGGGCTGCTCACCGGGGACTCGTCCGTCAACGGCGAGGCCCCCGTGGTCGTCATGACCACCGAGGTCCTGCGCAACATGCTGTATGCCGGGAGCTCGTCGCTGCACGGCCTCGGCGTCGTCGTCATGGACGAGGTCCACTACCTCGCCGACCGGTTCCGCGGCGCCGTGTGGGAGGAGGTCATCATCCACCTGCCCCAGGCGGTGCAGGTGGTCTCGCTGTCGGCGACCGTCTCCAACGCCGAGGAGTTCGGCGCCTGGCTGGGGACCGTGCGCGGGGACACCGCGGTCGTCGTGTCCGAGCACCGGCCGGTGCCGCTGTGGCAGCACATGATGGTCGGGCGCGAGCTGTTCGACCTGTTCGTCGACGACGGCGGCGCCATCCTCGGCAAGGACCGCGACTCCCACAACCGGATCACCGACGAGATCGTCAAGGTCAACCCCGACCTGGTGCAGCGGCTTCAGTCGCTGGAGCGGTCGTCCTACGCCGCCGGGCGCGGCATGCGCAGCACGAGCCGGGCCAACGACCCGTGGGGCTCGCGCGGGCGCGGTCGCGGTCGGGGTGGGCCCGACTCGGAGCGCCCTCGCGGCGGTGGGCCGGGCGGTCAGTACTCAGGTGCGGGCGGGGGTTCCGGTGGCGGCGGGGCGCGGGGCAGCCGACCGGGCGGCGCGGCCTCGCGGGCCGAGGTCATCGCGCGGCTCGACCGCGGCGGGCTGCTGCCGGCCATCACCTTCATCTTCAGCCGGGCGGGCTGCGAGGGCGCGGTCGCCCAGCTGCTCGCCCAGGACGTCCGGCTCGTGCCGCCCGAGGAGGGGCGCCGCATCCGGCGCACGGTCGAGGAGCGGATCGCCGGGGTGGCCGACGAGGACCTCGGCATCCTCGGCTACCACGACTTCGTCGAGGCCCTGAGCCGGGGCTACGCCGCGCACCACGCGGGGATGCTGCCGACCTTCCGCGAGATCGTGGAGGAGCTGTTCACCGCCGGGCGGATCCGCGCGGTGTTCGCCACCGAGACGCTCGCGCTCGGCATCAACATGCCCGCCCGCACCGTCGTGCTGGAGAAGCTCGTCAAGTTCAACGGCGACGCGCACGTCGAGCTCTCCCCGGCGGAGTACACCCAGCTCACGGGCCGCGCCGGGCGCCGCGGGATCGACATCGAGGGGCACGCCGTCGTCGTGTGGTCCCGCGGCATCGACCCGCTGGCCGTGGGCGGCCTCGCCTCCACGCGCACCTACCCGCTCAACTCGTCCTTCCGACCGACCTACAACATGGCCGTCAACCTGGTCGAGCGGGTCGGCCGCAGCGAGGCCCGCGACATCCTCGAGACCTCGTTCGCGCAGTTCCAGGCCGACCGGGCCGTGGTCGGTCTCGCGACCCAGGTGCGGCGCAACGAGGAGGCCCTCGAGGGCTACCACGAGGCGATGACCTGCCACCTCGGCGACTTCGAGGAGTACTCCGCGCTGCGCGAGCAGATCCGCCAGCTCGAGAAGTCCATGGCCCGCGAGCGGTCCTCGTCGCGGCGCGCCGAGATCGAGCAGTCGCTCGAGGACCTGCAGCCCGGGGACGTCATCTCGCTGCGCGAAGGCCGCCACACCGGCATGGCGATCGTCGTCAACGCCAACACCGCGGGGCGCAACAACCCGCCGACCCCGCTCGTGATCAACGCCGACGGCCGGGCGCGACGCCTGACGGTCCACGACGTCGACGCGCCCGTGCGCCCGGTCACGACCCTGCAGCTGCCGCGCAACTTCAACGCCCGCAACACCAAGATGCGCAAGGACCTCGCCTCGACGGTCCGGGCCAAGGTGCCCTACGAGCCACCGCCGCGCGGCAAGGGCCGGCGCCCGGGGTCCGACGGCGAGGGGGGATCGTCCGCGGGGGAGCAGGCGGTCGCCTCGCTGCGCCAGCGGATGAAGTCCCACCCCTGCCACCAGTGCCCCGAGCGCGAGGACCACGCCCGCTGGGCCGAGCGCTACCACCGGCTCGCCCGCGAGACGCACGGGCTGCGCCGCAAGGTCTCCGGCCGCACCAACTCCGTGGCCCGGCAGTTCGACCAGATCTGCGACCTGCTGTCCGAGCTCGGCTACCTCGACCCGGCGGGGGAGTCGGTCACGCCGAGCGGGCAGATGCTGCGACGCCTCTACTCCGAGAAGGACCTCCTGGCCGCCGAGTGCCTCGCGCACGGCGTGTGGCAGCGGCTCGACGGTCCCTCGCTGGCGGCCACCGTGTCGGCCCTCGTCTACGAGCCCCGCCGGGACGAGACCGACCCCAAGCCGCGCACCCCCAACGCCGACGTGGCCGAGGCCTACCAGCAGATGGTGCGGCTGTGGTCGACGATCGCCGACCGCGAGGCCGCCGGCCACCTGCCCGAGACCGGCCAGCCGGACGGGGGCATGCTCTGGTCCGTCCACCGCTGGGCCTCCGGCCAGGCGCTCGAGGTGTGCCTGCGCGACTCCGACATGGCGGCGGGCGACTTCGTGCGGCGGTGCAAGCAGGTCGTGGACCTGCTCGGCCAGATCGCGACCTGCGCCCCGCAGCCCGCCCTCGCCGCCACGGCCCGCGCCGCGATCGACCAGGTGATGCGCGGCGTGGTCGCCGCCGACCGCCTCGACTGACCCGCCGCGGGCAGAGGCATCGACCGGCCTTCGTTCAGCGGGCTGATGGGACGGAGGCCGGCTGATCCGCCTGCCCGACCCGTATGACGCGAGCCCGGTCCGTATGACGCGAGCCCCGCCGGATGGCGCGAGCCCGACCGGATGGTCCGGCACCTCGGGCGGCGTGGCACGGGGCCCGACCCGACCGACCTGCCTAGGCTGAGCGAGTGACAGCCCCGCAGTCGCCCACACCCCGCAGGCCGGCGCTCCGCCTCACCCCGCGTGGCCGGGTCGTCCTCGTGGTCCTCGGCCTCGTGGTCGTGCTCGCGCTGAGCCTGCTCGTCCGCAGCTGCACCGCGAAGCCTGCTGGCACAACGACATCCACCGCAGCCGCCACCGCAGCGGCGGCCGGGACCGCAGCACCCTCCGCGGCGGCCGGCTCGTCCTCGTCGCCTGGGGATAGCCCGTCCTCATCACGTAGGGCCAGCACGTCGACGCCGACGACCACCTCGACCAGCAGCGCCGCCACGACCGGGCCGACGAAGGCCGCGGGCGGCGGCATACGACGCTCGGGAGTCAAGGGCGACGGCACCTGGACGGCGGCACCGACCGCGGTCAAGCCCGCACGTCAGACACCCAGCGTCCACCGGTATGCCGTCAAGGTCGAGGGCGGCACCGGCATCGACGCGGGCGCCGCGGCGCGCGAGATCGCCGGTGTGCTCAACGACCCGCGCGGGTGGATCGGCTACCGGGGCGCGTCCTTCGAGCTGGTGCCGGACGCGACGCAGGCGGAGTTCACGATCTATGTGGCCTCACCGCCGACGACCGACCGCATGTGCCTGCCGCTGCAGACCCTGGGGCGGTGGAGCTGCCGGCACGGCGACGACGTGATCCTCAACTCCGACCGCTGGACCCTGCAGACGCCGACCTTCACCGACGTCGCGACCTACCGCGCGTACATGGTCAACCACGAGGTGGGGCACTTCCTCGGTCACGGGCACCGGCAGTGCGGCGGCAAGGGCGAGGTCGCGCCCGTCATGATGCAGCAGAGCAAGGGTCTGGCCGGCTGCCAGCCCAACGCCTGGCCCACCGCCGGCGAACGCTAGCTCCCGCAGACCGCGCTGGTGGGACCGGCGGGATCCGGGACTCGTGAGTGGGCGCGTATGGCGCCCTCCCGGCAGTCCGAGCAACCAGTTCCGCCCTCTCACCGGAATCGCCCACTCGCGTGCGTGGCGCCCTCCGACGCCGGTGGCGCCCACCAGCACCGGTGGCCTGCTGCAGCGCGCCACCAGGCAGCGCCGTCACCACCCAGACCGGAACCCGCCACCGGGACCAGATCCCACCAACGGCCCGTGGTCGGCAGCTCGTGAGAGGGCAGCTATGGCGCCCTCCCGGCAGTCCGAGCAACCAGTTCCGCCCTCCCACCGGAGTCGCGCAAGCGCCGGAGTCGCGCGGGCGGTGCGAGCGCGGTGCGGTCAGAGGATGTGCAGCGCCGACAGGACGCGGGTGAAGCTCGACGCCACGCCCAGCTCGTCCGCGACCACCGACATCAGCCGCACGTCCGCCACCTCGGTCGGCAGGCGCAGCGAGCCCAGCGTCACCCCGGGCAGCGGCGCGTCGTGCGCGACCCGCACCACGCGGGGCGCGACGTCGAGATAGGCCGACGCCTCCTCGAGCCGGGTGCGGCGGGCGCCCTTGATGGCGGGATCGCCACCGTCGACGGCGGCCCGCAGTGCGGGCAGGTCGCCATACTGCTGGATCAGGGCGGCGGCCGTCTTGTCGCCGATGCCCTGGACGCCCGGGAGGCCGTCGCTGGTGTCGCCGCGCAGCACCGCCATGTCGGCGTAGGCCGCGCCGGTCGGCACCCCGTGCTTGGTCGCGAGATAGGCCTGGTCGATGACGTCGGCGTCGCGCACGCCGCCGCGCGCGGTGTAGAGCACGCGCACCCCGGAGGCGTCGTCGACGAGCTGGAAGAGGTCGCGGTCGCCGGTGACGATGTCGATGGGGAGCTTGCGGCGGTGCCGGTGGACCAGCGTCCCGATGACGTCGTCCGCCTCGTAGCCCGCCGATCCGACCCGCGAGATCCCCAGCGCGGCAAGGGAGTCCACGATGGCCGGCACCTGTGGGGCCAGCGCCTCGGGGGTGTCCTCGGAGTCCGGTGACCCGTCGGCGAGGCGGTGGGTCTTGTAGGTCGGGATGGCCTCCACGCGGAACGCCGGACGCCAGTCCTCGTCCCAGCACGCGGCCAGGTGGGTCGGGGCATAGGTCGTGACGAGCGTCGCCACCATGTCCAGGAAGCCCCGCACCGCGTTGGACGGCGGCGAGTCCGGCGTCTTGCGACGGTCCGGCACGCCGTAGAAGGCGCGGTAGTAGAGAGACGCCGCGTCGAGCAGCATGAGACGAGGGCTCGCGGAGTGGGGAGGCGGCGTCATGGGGTCAGTCTGCCGGATCTCGGCGCCGCCGTCCGGATGCTCGGGGCATCCGGCCGAGAGCCCCTGCGGCCGCTAGTGTTGCGGGATGGAGTCTGTCGACCAGCAGATCGTCGCGCACCTGTCCCGCGACGGCCGCATGTCCTACACCGACCTGGGCAAGGCGACGGGGTTGTCCACGTCGGCCATCCACCAGCGCGTGCGACGGCTCGAGGAGCGCGGGGTCATCACCGGCTATCGCGCGACCATCGACCCGGACTCCGCGGGGTTGCCGCTGGCGGCCTACATCTCGATCGCGCCGCTCGACCCGACCGAGCCGGACGACATCCCCGACCGGCTGCGCGACGTGAGCGCGATCGAGGCGTGCCACTCGGTGGCGGGGGACATGTCCTACCTGCTCAAGGTGCGGGTCGCCACGCCGCACGAGCTGGAGGAGCTGATCGCGCTGGTCCGCTCGCGCGGCAACGTCTCGACGCGCACCACGGTGGTCCTGTCCACCTCCTGGGAGGGTCGGTCGGCCAGCGGTGGCGGTATGCCGGGCCGCTCGGCGGGCGACACGGCGGCCGCGACGGCGACGTCGGGCACCTCGCCCGGTGACCGCGACGACGTCTGCGAGCGATCGGAGCCGTGACCGCGCGGGTGACCGCGACCAGGTCGGCCGGCGCCAGCTCCAGGTCGAAGCCCCTGCGCCCACCGCTGACGAGCACGGTGCTCTGCTCCACGGCGGACTGGTCCAGGACCGTGGGCAGGGCGCGCTTCTGACCGACGGGGCTGATCCCGCCGACGACATAGCCCGAGCTGCGTTCGGCCGCAGCGGGATCCGCCATCACCACCCGCTTGACGCCGAGGGCGTGCGCCAGGGCCTTGAGGTCCAGCTGCCGGTCGACGGGCACGATGCCGACGGCCAGCCCGGACCCCGTGTCGACGAGCAGGGTCTTGAGGACGCGCGCGGGGTCGACGCCCAGCGCCTCGGCCGCCTCGAGCCCGAACGACGCCGCCGGGTCGTGGTGGTAGGCACGCACCTCGTACGCCACGCCCGCCCGGTCCAGGGCGACCGTGGCGGGGGTCCCGGACGAGGCGTGCTTCTTGGCCATGCCCGTCACTGTATGCCGCAGCCGCTCGCCTCCACGCGGTGATCTGCGTGGCGGCGAGCGGCTCCGTCATACGGCCCGAAGACCCGCCGGGGGTAAAGGCATCGACCTGGCGAACGAAGGCCGGTCGAT
>NZ_DLOE01000028.1:74920-204236 GCF_002479615.1 Arsenicicoccus sp. UBA7492
GGTCGATGCCTCTACCGCCGGTAGGTCTAGGCGTTGATGTCCGAGGGGTGCGTCGCCAGCGGCGTGACCTCGACCGTCATGTACGCGAACAGCGGCAGCCCCCAGAGGATCTCGTGGAGCCGCTCGTTGCTCTCGACGTCGAAGATCGAGATGTTGGAGTACTGCCCGGCGCACCGCCAGATGTGCCGCCACTCACCACCGCGCTGCAGGTCCTGGGAGTACGCCTTCTCGCGGGCGATGGTGGCGTCCCGCTCCGCTGGATCCAGGTCGTGGGGGATCGCGACGTCCATCTTCACGGCATACAGCATGGTGGTGCTCCTCGGTGCAGGTGGTGGGTGACGGCAGGGGCGGTCAGGCGCGGACCGGGTCGATCACGAAGTCGTAGTCGACGACCTTGCCCTGGCCGTCGGCCGCCGGCTTGGGGTCGAGCATGAGCTCGGGCTTGACCGCCGTCGCGATGTCGTCCTGGTTGTGCGGGTCGCCGGGGAAGTAGAGCTGCGCGGTGAGCAGCTCGTGGTCGGGCGCCGACACCTTGAGGTGCAGGTGGGCGGGGCGCCAGGCGTGCCAGCCGGCGGCGGCGATGAGCTTGCCGCACGCGCCGTCGGTGGGGATCTGGTAGGGGGCGGGGACGATCGAGTGGATCTCGAAGCGACCCTCGTCGTCGGTGGTGAAGCTGCCGCGGAGGTTCCAGTCCGGCAGGCCTGGGGCGTACTGGCTGTAGAAGCCGTCCGCGTTGGCCTGCCACAGCTCGACCTTGGCGTGGGGGAGGGCGGAGCCGTCCGTCGTGCGCACCTGGCCCTGGAAGGTCATGGCCTCGCCCGGCTCGTCGTCGCGCATCGGGATGGTGCCGTGCGAGCCCTGCTCGGGCGACCCGGGCACGTAGTACGGACCCTCGATGGAGCCCTTGTTGCCCTCGCGGTGGTCGGTGTTGACGTCCTCGACGACGTGCTCGAGCCACACGTCGAGGAAGAGCGGCCACTCGCCGTCCTCGCCGACCTGGATCAGCCAGCTCTTGAGGGCGTCGTACTCCTCGTAGGTGAGGCGGTGCTTGCGGATGACCTCGTGCAGGGCCTGCAGCGCGTCGGTCGCGATGGCGTCCACGCGCTCCGTGGGCACGTCGAGCGCGCGCGGCTTCTTGCGGAAGGCGGCGGTCGCGTTGGCGCCGGAGTCGGCGGCGCGAGCCTCGAGCGTGGCCTGGGAGGTCGGGTTGGTGTCGGTGCTCATGATCTCTCCTTCGGGTGGCGTCGGTGCCACCTGTCCGTGGTGGGTGCGGTGCGGTTCGTATGTCGTGCCCGGCGTGAGCCGGCGTGGCGTCAGAGGTCGACGCGGTAGTGCTCGAGCTTGTCCTCGTCGACGGTGACCCCGATGCCGGGGCGGCCGCTGACGGCGAGGGTGCCGTCCTGGATCTGCAGGGGCTCGGTGAGCAGGTCGTCGCTCATGTCGAGGAAGTTGGACAGCTCGCCCGCCCGCCGCGTGGTCGCGTCGTAGGCCGAGCCGAACGCGACCGCGCAGGCCGTGCCGAGCTGCCCGTCGATCTGGTTGCCCATGACGACCTCGACCCCGAGGCCCTCGCACTGGTGCAGGATCCGACGCGAGTCGGTGAAGCCGGTGCGGGCGGTCTTGATGCTGATGGCGTCGGCCGAGCCGCCGAGGATCTCTCGGGTCACCTCGCCGGGGGTCGTCGCGCTCTCGTCGGCGACGGTGGGGATGGCCGTATGCCGGGCCAGCCACCGCCGTCCGAGCACGTCGTCGGCGGGGCACAGCTCCTCGGCCAGGGTGAGGTCGAGGTCGGCCATGGCGTCGAGGGCGCGGGCGGCCTCGGAGGGCGTCCAGCCGCGGTTGCCGTCGACGTAGAGCTCCACGGCGTCGCCGAAGTGCTCGCGCAGGGCTCGGCACACGTCGACGTCGAGGCGGAAGGGGCGGCGGCCGACCTTGACCTTGAAGGTCGTGATGCCGTAGGTCGAGCGCATCCGCTCGGCCTCGTCGACCATGGCCGCCGGGTCGGCGAAGCCGAGCATGTGGCTGACCCGCATCCGGTCGGAGTAGCCGCCGAGCAGCTCGGTGACCGGGCGTCCGAAGGCCTGGCCGATGACGTCCCACAGGGCCATGTCCAGGGCGGCCTTGGCCGTGGGGTTGCCGACGGTGCGGCGCAGGCGGGCGTGGATCTGCTCGCGGTGCAGGGCGTCGGTGCCGAGGACGGCGGGGGCGAAGATCTGCTGGATGACGGCGACGATCGAGGCCTGGGTCTCGCCATACGTGAAGGGACGAGGCGGAGCCTCGGCCACCCCGACGAGCCCACCGGCGGTGTGGACCCGCACGAGCACGTGCTCGGCCACGGAGACCGAGCCGCTGGCGAAGGCCAGGGGCTTGCGGTAGGGGATGGCGAAGGGGATCGTCTCGACCTCGGTGACCGTGAGATCGGCGGTGGCCGGGCGCGTCGGGCTGGTCGCGCTGGTGGCGCTGGTGGGGCTGGTGGGGGTGCTGGTGGTCATCGGGGGGCCTTCCGGCTCGGGTCGGCCTGCAGGAGGTCGTGCTCCTCGAGGGTCTGCACGAAGGCCTCCACCAGGGGATTCGGCTGGTCTGCGCGCCAGGCGAGCGCCAGGTCGACGGTCGCGGTGCCGGGCAGGTCGGCGAAGGTCACGCCCTCGAGCCCGGAGGCGCGGGTGGACGCGGGGACCAGGGCGATGCCGAGGCCGCCGGCGACCAGCGAGAGCAGGGTCGACATCTCGGTGACCTCGTGCTCGACGGTGGGATAGAAGCCGGCGTCGAGGCAGGTGCGCACCACGGCGTCGGTGACCACGGAGCGCGAGCTCGGCGCGAGGACCACGAAGGACTCCTCGACGAGGTCGTCGACCGTGACGTCCGGGTCGCCGACGAGGCGGTGGCCGGAGGGGAGCGCGAGCACGAGCGGCTCGCGGGCGATCAGGTGGGTGCGCAGCCGGTCGTCGCGGACGGGCAGCCGCAGGATGCCGACGTCGATGCGGCCGGCGTCGAGGTCCTGGACCTGCTGCGGGGTGAGGCGGTCGGTCTGGAGCTGCAGGCCGACGCCCGGCATCCGGGTCTTGACCAGGGCGGCCATGCGGGGGAGGTAGCCGTAGGTGGCGGACCCGGTGAGCGCGATGCGCAGGACCCCGACCTGGCCGCGGGCGATGCGGCGGGTGCGCTCGACGGTGTCGTCGAGGGCCGCGAGGGTGCGTCGGGCGTCGCCGACGAAGACCTCGCCGGCGGGCGTCAGGGCGACGGTGCGGGTGGTCCGCTCGAACAGCTCCACCTGCAGCTCGTCCTCGAGCTGGCGGACGGCCTGGGACAGGGGCGGCTGGGAGATGTGCAGCGATCGTGCGGCGCGGCCGAAGTGGCGGTGCTCGGCCACGGCGACGACGTAGCGCAGGTGACGCAGCTCCATCGGTGACCTCCTCGTCAGCTGTCGGCGGTGCGTTCGACCTCCACGGTAGGCCGGGTGGATTGATCTACACAAATACCTGATTCGGCCTCATTGATAGGCGGTGCGTGTCAATGGCACCCTGGGTCAACCCTGGGCAGATGACCGGGGCGGGGGTGCCTCACGACCGTGAGAGTGGAGAGGAGCACGCGGCCAGAACGCCTCTGCCGCATCGCAGTCCGTGCCGACGACGCCACAGGAGGAACCATGCCGTACCCCACCGGCACCCCGAAGTTCGATCTGGACCAGGCCGTGGTGGAGCGCCCCGAGGAGGGCATCTACCGCGCCAACCGGGCGATCTTCACCGACGAGGAGCTCTTCGAGCTCGAGATGAAGCACATCTTCGAGGGCAACTGGATCTACCTCGCCCACGAGTCGCAGATGGCGAACCCGGGCGACTACTTCACGACCTACATCGGCCGGCAGCCGATCGTCATCACGCGCGACAAGGACGGCGAGCTGCACTGCCTGATCAACGCGTGCGCGCACCGCGGCGCGATGATCTGCCGCCGCAAGACGGACAACCGCACGACGCTGATCTGCCCCTTCCACGGCTGGACCTTCCGCAACGACGGTCGCCTGCTCAAGGTCAGGGACCCCGACGGCGCCGGCTACCCCGAGCAGTTCAACACCGACGGCTCGCACGACCTGACCAAGGTGGCCCAGTTCGAGAGCTACCGCGGGTTCCTGTTCGGCAGCCTCAACCCCGACGTGCCCTCGCTCGAGGAGCACCTCGGCGACGCCACCAAGGTCATCGACATGCTGGTCGACCAGTCGCCCGAGGGCCTCGAGGTCCTGCGCGGCGCCTCGACCTACACCTACGACGGCAACTGGAAGGTCCAGGCGGAGAACGGCGCCGACGGCTACCACGTGTCCGCGACCCACCGGAACTACGCGGCCACCACGTCGCGCCGCTCCACCGGCGAGTCCGCCAACACCACCAAGGCGCTGGACGCCGGCAAGTGGGGCAAGTCCGGCGGCGGCTACTGGTCCTTCGAGCACGGGCACCTGTCCCTGTGGACCTGGGCCGGCAACCCCGAGGACCGCCCCCTGTGGGACCAGATGGACCGGCTCAAGGCCGAGCAGGGCGACGCCAAGGGCGAGTTCATGGTCAAGGGCTCCCGCAACCTGTGCCTCTACCCGAACGTGTACCTCATGGACCAGTTCTCCACGCAGATCCGGCACTTCCGCCCGATCGCGCCGGACCAGACCGAGGTCACGATCTCCTGCATCGCCCCCAAGGGCGAGTCCGCGGAGTCCCGCGAGTGGCGGATCCGGCAGTACGAGGACTTCTTCAACGCCTCCGGCATGGCCACCCCGGACGACCTGGAGGAGTTCCGCTCCTGCCAGAAGACCTTCCTGGCCACCGCGGCCCCCTGGAACGACATGAGCCGCGGCGCCGAGCACTGGCTGACCGGCCCGGACGACGTCGCCCGCTCCCTCGGCATGACCAACGTCCGCAGCAGCGGCATCAAGAACGAGGACGAGGGCCTGTACCCGTCCAGCACGGCTACTGGCTCGAGACGATGCGCCGGGCCGTCGAGACCGAGCGCGAGGCCGCGGCCGCGCGCACCGAGCCCGCCGGCGCCTGAGGAGACGACGATGACCACCACCGAGCTGACCACCACCGCCCAGAGCACCAGCGCCCAGAGCACCATCACCCAGACCAGCATCGAGCAGTTCCTCTACCGCGAGGCCCGCTACCTCGACGACCGCGAGTTCGAGAAGTGGCTGAACTGCTACGCCGACGACGTCGTCTACTGGATGCCCACCTGGGCCGACGACGACCGCCTGACCAGCGACCCGCAGCGCGAGATGTCGCTGATCTACTACGGCAACAAGGGCGGCCTCGAGGACCGGATCTTTCGCATCCGCACCGAGCGGTCCAGCGCCACGAGCCTGCCCGAGCCGCGCACCAGCCACAACATCACCAACGTCGAGGTGATCGAGCGCCGGGGCGACCTGGTGGACGTGCCGCCCCGGCCGAGCCCGGCGAGGGCGGCGACCGGGCACCCGGCGGGACGCCCGCCGACGAGACGGTGACCGACGCGGACGCGGCATACGGCAGTGGCACGGCAGCCGCCGCCGACGGGACCGTGGGTGGAGCAGCCGAGCCGGCCGTCCAGGAGACCGACCCCGAGACCGGCCTCACGCAGGTCGCGGCGCCCACGGTCGGCGTCCAGGTCACGGGCGCGGGCGCGGTCCTGCTCGAGGACCCGAGCGGTCGCGGGCTGGCCGGCCAGGAGATCTTCGCGGCCGACGCCGAGCTCGCCCCGCTGGGCTCCGGCGGGTCTGGTCCGGAGCGCACGGACCCCACCGACCCCTCAGACCCCACCGAGCGAACCGCCACGGCCCGGACCCTCATGGGTCAGGACCTCTGGCCCGCCCGCGAGGGCGACGCGGGGCAGCCCGCCGCGCTCGACGAGGCCTCCACGCTGGTCACCGACCCCGACGCGCGCAGCCTCGCCGGTCAGGCGATCTTCGCCGCCGGGGAGATCGAGCCGCTGCACGAGCCCCGGCCCGTGCCTGCGGCGGCGACGACCGACGCGGGCGGGACCACGGCCGGCGCCGGGAGCACCGACGTCACCGGGACCGGCACCGGTGGCTCCGAGATCGGCGAGGAGCACCCCGACGTGGGGGAGTCCGACGCGATCTTCGAGGCCCGCGAGGCCCTGGAGCTCGGGGCGCTCGCCCTCACCATCGGCCGGCTGTCCACGACGCAGCTCGCGGGCTACCGCCTGCTCGCCGAGGCGACCGTGCCCTACGTCCAGGGCGACCGGTTCGTGGACGCGGCGGCCTACACCGAGACCAACGCGGCCTTCCACGACTACCTGTTCACGCTGACCGGCAACGAGCACCTGCTCCAGGCCTACCAGCGGCTCGGGGTGCGCGGTCACATGGACCAGACCCTGCGCAACGCCACCTGGTGCGACCCCCGCTGCGCCCAGGACCACCTCGACATCGTGACGGCCTTCGAGGGTGGCGACCGGGACGCCGCTCGCACCCTGATCAGCGAGCACGCGGCCCGGTCCAACGAGACCACCCGGCGGGCCATGCGCGAGCAGGCCGCCACGCGCCGTCCGGCGTTCGTCACCCCGGGCCGGTTCGCCGGCCAGGTCGTGGTGGTCACCGGCGCCGCGCAGGGCATCGGCGAGGCCGTCGCCCGGCGGATCCACGCCGAGGGTGGCGCCATCTGGTTCAAGCCGTTCCAGGAGTTCACCCCCGAGCAGATCGACGCGGAGATCGCCCGGTCGCTGATGACCACGCTCTACGGCTGCCGCGCGGTCCTCGAGCCCATGGTCGAGGCAGGCCGGGGCACGATCGTCAACGTCTCCTCGATCGCCACCGGAGGCATCCACCGGGTGCCGTATGCCGCGGCCAAGGGCGGCGTCAACGCCATCACCCGGGCGCTCGCGGTCGAGGCGGCCGAGCACGGCGTGCGCGTCGTCGCCACCGCCCCTGGCGGCACCGAGGCGCCGCCGCGACGGGTCCCGCGCGGTCCCTCGCCGGAGGGCGAGGCCGAGCAGGAGTGGTTCCAGGCGCACATCGACCAGACGCTGGCGTCGGCGCCGATGCACCGCTACGGCACCCTCGACGAGCAGGCCGCGGCGATCACCTTCCTCGCCTCGCAGGAGGCGGGATACATCACCGGCACGGTCCTGCCCGTCGGTGAGGAGACCTGGGCTAGCGCGTGCCCTAGCCTGTGGCAGATGAGCGACGGTGCCACGGCGAGCCGATGGGTCGACCCGGACCAGGCGGCGAGCCTGCGGGACGCCCTCGGTGAGCTCGTGGCCCGCCCGGGAGGACTGGTGGTCGTGATCGGGCCGCTCGGATCAGGACGCGATGCCCTCACCGACGCCGCCGTCGAGCAGGTGTCCCGACGGTCGGGCCAGCAGCCGCACGTGCTGCGGGCCCGACCGGGGGACGAGAGCTGGGCCGTGGGCGAGACCGTCGTCCAGACCGTGGGCGGCGGCGGGACCGTGGGCGGGGACCGCCACGAGGCCCGCCAAGGCGATGCGAACGCCGCCAACCCTCCCTTCGTCGTCGTGCACGACGCCCACCTCGCCGACCCCGACCTCCTGGTCCCGCTCGTGGACCGCGCGGGAGCTCCCGGACCCGACCGCCCCACGGTGGTCCTCGTCCACGACGGCACCCTCGGCCTGCCCCTCGTGCCGGACCACCGGTGCGTCGTGCGCCCCCTCGACGTCCCCCGCGTCCAGGCGAGGATCGACGCGCACGGCCTCGGGCACCGGCTCTCCGCGATGCGCCTGGTCGAGCACACCGCCGGGCTCGCCGACCTGGTCGAGGACCTGCTCTCCCACCTCGCCACCGACCTGACCGCGTCGACCCACGACGTCCGTCTGGGATCGACCCCGACGGCGCGGTCGGACGCTCACGCGGTCGTCTCCCGGCTCGACGGACCCGCCCGCGACGTCGTGGAGCTCGTCTCGGTGCTCGGCACCCTCGACCTGGACGACCTCGCCGCTCTGACGGGCAGGGCCGACCCCACCGCGTCGGTCGACGACGCCGTCCGCAGCGCGCCGGTGCGGCTGGTCGACGACGGCTACCGCGTGCGCGTCGCCCCCGTGGCGCCCATGCTCGCGGCCGCCGTCGTCGAGGCGATGCCGCTCGCCCGACGTCAGGCGGCCCATCGACGGGCAGCCGCCGTCCCGCAGGACGACCTCGAGCGGGCCCGGCACGTGCTGCGCGGCAGCGCGCTCGTCGACGAGGCCGCCGTCGAGGAGGTCGTCCGGCTCGGCCGAGGTGCCGCCCAGCGCGGCGACTGGCGGCGCGCCTCGGCCGCCCTCACCCTCGCCGTCCGCACCACCCGCGAGGCGGACCGGCGCCAGAGCCTGCTGCCCGAGGCGCTCGACGCGGCCGCCGGCGCGGGGCAGCTCGTCACCGCGGACGAGCTGGTCCCCGCAGTCTCGGCCGGCCCGCCGAGCGTGCTGCGCGACGCCGCCCTCGGCTACCACGCGATCATGGTCGGCCGCCCCGACCGGGCCGAGGTCTGCCTCGACCAGGCCTGGCGGCAGTGCAACCCGCGCACCCGCCCCGCCCAGGCCGTCCAGGTCGCCGGTCGTCGCGCGCTGCACGCCCTGTGCAGCTGGGACGGGGCCGAGCTGGAGCAGTGGGGCGCCCGCGCCGCGCTGCTCGGCGGCGACGACCACGCGTCCCGGCTCGAGGCCGAGTGCATCGGCGCGATCGGCACCGCCATCCTCGTCGACGCCGGACGCGCGCGCGCCCGCCTGGCCGAGATCCTGCACGACCACCCCATCGGCCCCCACCGGCAGCGGGTCGCCCTCGCCGCGGGCTGGGTCGAGCTGGCCACGGGCGACGCCGACACCGCCGCCCACCGGCGCGAGGACGCCTGCGGCCGCCCGGGCGACGAGGGCTCCGTCCGCATCGCGATGTGGGCCCTGGGGTGGCTGGCGTGAGCGCGGTTCGACGCCGGGCAGTGGGCCGCCGCCATACGGCTCGTGGAGCGCGGCAGCGCGCTGGGGGACACCACCCAGCTGAGGCTCGGCGAGCCCCTGCTCCACTGGACCGGCGCGCAGGTCAACGCCCTGATGGGGCGGTGGGCGGCCGCCGACCGGCACGCCCAGCGCGCCGCCTGCCCGGTCGACGCCTACCCGGTCATGCGGATCCCCGCGGCGCTGGCCCGCGCGCAGGTCTGCGAGGCGCGCGCCGACGATCTTCGGGGGTGCGGTGAGGGGTCACGGTCAGACGAGGGACACGGTCAGACGAGGGACGCGGTGCGCGAGGCCGCCGCCGCGGCGACCTCCGCCTCGTGGGCCGACGCCACGGCCGCCTCATCCCGCTGCTCGCGCCACCAGCGCTGCCCGCTCTCGGGGAGGGTGTAGATCGGGTCGTAGTAGGCGTAGTCGGTGCTGGTGACGTCGACCTCCTCGCCCTCGATCGAGGTGCGATAGTTCTTGCGCCACAGCGAGATTCCGCGCTCGCGGTCGTACTCCTCGACCTGGTGGACCCACCGCTTGCCGACGAACGGCACGTCGCACACGATGCGCGGCGTGGCGAAGCCCGGCAGGTAGCCCATGATCGCGTGCTGCAGGTGCTGGGCCTCGGACAGGGACAGCCGCCAGTGCTCGCTGAACGGGATCATGTCGCACATGTAGAAGTAGTACGGGTTGATGGCCGCCTCGTCGCGCATGGTGAAGCACAGGTCCAGCAGGGCCTCGGGGGTGTCGTTGATGCCGCGCATGAGGACGCCCTGGTTGCGGATCGAGCGCACCCCGGCCTCGTGCATCAGCCGGGTCGCGTGGGCGACCGAGGGCGTGACGGACTGGGCGTTGTTGATGTGCGTGTGGACGGCGAGCCCGACGCCGCGGCAGGCGGCGGTCCAGGAGACCCGGCCCAGGCCCTCGACGACGTCGGGCGCGGACCAGTGCTGGGGCAGGCCCATGAGCGCCTTGGTGGCGAGCCGGATGTCGCGGATGTTGTCGATCTCCAGCAGGCGCATGAGGAAGGACTCGAGGTTCTTCCACGGCATGTTGGCGACGTCGCCGCCCGAGACCACCACGTCGCGGACCTGCGGGGATCCCTTGAGGTAGTCGATCATCGCGTCCAGCCGGTCGACCGGCTTGCCCGCCAGCTTGAGCTTTGTGACCTGCGCGGTGGAGTTGCCGACGAGGTCCATGCGCGTGCAGTGACCGCAGTACTGCGGGCAGGTGGGCAGCAGCTCGGCCAGCACCTTGGTGGGGTAGCGGTGGGTCAGCCCCTCGGCCACCCACATGTCGGCCTCGTGCAGCGAGTCGCGGGAGGCGTGGGGGTGGCTCGGCCAGTCGGTGCGGCGGTCGGAGTAGACCGGCAGCATGTAGCGGCGGACCGGGTCGGCGAGGAACGCGGCGCTGAACTCCGCGCCGGCCGCCGGCATGGGGGAGTCGACGGCCGGGACCATCGTGTTGAGCATCTGGGGCGGCACGAGCATCGACATCGTGGCGCGCTCGGCCTGGTCGCGCTCGAGGTCGGCGTAGACGTCCTCGGTGAGCAGGTCGCCCATGAGCTCGCGCAGCTGCTTGACGTTCTTGACGCATCGGGTGCGCTGCCACTGGGCGCTCGCCCAGTCCTTGTCGGTCACGTCGCGCCAGCCCGGCAGCCGCCGCCAGTCGGGCTCCACGAGCTCGCGCCGACGGTAGACGTATGGTTGCTCCATCGCACTCATGACCCCTACGGTAGCGGAGAGTTTGCGGCCTGCAACACTGCGGGCAGAAGGTTTTTCATAATCACCCGTCTCAGAGTGGAGAATCGGCATGGAGAGCGCACAGGTCGCCCGCCCCGGCAGCGGTGCCCCCACGCCCCCTGCGACCAGCTCGTCGCCATACGGCCTGCACCGCGTGATCGTCGGCCCGGGGGAGCGCCCGACCCTCCCGCAGGCCGCGCGCCGGCTCGACGACCGGCCGGAGATCTGGCCGGACGAGGTCCGCGTGTCCGTCGAGACCCTCAACCTCGACGCCGCGAGCTATCGCCAGCTGAGAGGGTCGTATGCCGGGAGCGCCCTGCGCCAGGCGGTGCTGGACATCGTCGGCGAGCGCGGCAAGATGCAGAATCCCGTGACGGGGTCCGGCGGCATGCTGATCGGCACCGTGGACGAGGTGGGGCCCCAGAGCCCCCTGGGGCTGCGGCCCGGGGACCGCGTGGCCACCCTCGTGAGCCTGTCCCTGACGCCCCTGCGGATCACCGACGGCCTCGAGCGGTGGGACGGCGAGGACGAGCGCGTCCCGGCGCAGGGCCACGCCATCCTCTTCGGCCGCTCGATCGCCGCGACCCTGCCGGACGACCTCGACCCCGAGCTCGCCCTGATGGTGATGGACGTGTGCGGTGCCCCCGCCCTGGTCGATCGGGTCGTGCGCGAGCACCGGGCCCGCGCGGGGGAGCCGCCCGCCGTCCTGGTCCTCGGCGGTGCGGGCAAGTCCGGCTCGCTGTCGCTGGCCGCCGCCCGGCGGGCCGGGGCCGACCACCTCACCGCGGTGGTGCCCGTCCAGGCCGAGGCGGACCTGCTGCGGGGCACGGGGCTGGCGGACGACGTGGTCCTGGCCGACGCGCGCGACCCGCTCGGGCTGCTCGAGGCGGTCGAGGCCGCGCACGGCCCGGCCGACGTCACGGTGGTCTGCGTCGACGTGCCGGGGTGCGAGCACCCCTCGATCCTCGTCACGCGCGACGGGGGTACGATCATCTACTTCTCGATGGCCACCAGCTTCAGCGCGGCCGCGCTGGGCGCGGAGGGGCTGGCCGCCGACGTGCGCATGCTCGTGGGCAACGGCTACACCCCCGGGCACGCGGCCCTCGCGCTCGACCTGCTCCGCTCCGACGCGTCGGTGCGCGCGTTGTTCGAGGGTCGTCTCGCGCCACGGGCAGACTGAGCCCATGCGACGACGCACCCTCTACCGCAACGGCCACGTCTACGTCCCGACCCGCGGCTTCCCCACGGCCATGCTCGTCGACGACACCCGGGTGCTCTGGGTGGGGACGCAGTCAGAGGCGGACGGGCAGGTCGACGAGGCGGACCGGGTCGTGGACCTGCACGGAGCGCTGGTCACCACGCCGTTCGTCGACCCGGTCCACTTCGTCACCGAGACCGCGGAGTGGCGCGCGGTGACCGGGTCCACGGAAACCCGCTCGTTGACGGAGGCCCTGGACCGGCTCGCGGAGGCCGCCCGCCGGACCGGCGGCCCGGTGACCGGCTTCGGCCACGACGAGGGACGCTGGCCCGAGCAGCGCCCACCGACGCCCGAGGAGCCTGGACCGCGCGGTGGGCGGTCGTCCCGCCGTCATCCTGCGGGCGGACAAGGGGGCCTGCGTCAGCTCGCCGGCCTTCACCGCCGCGGCCGAGCGCCTGGGGGTGGACACGTGCGACCTGTCGGACCGGAGCCGCAGACCCAGCGTCGGGGCCCTGCTCAAGGTGCTCGTCGCCCTGCGCACGCCCGCCCAGCAGCAGGCGATCCTCGACGGCGCCCTGTCCGCCGCCGCCGGCTACGGCATCGGGTGCCTGCACGACCACATCTCCAGCCCCCGGCTCCTGGACGGTTTCACCACCGTGCGCCCGCAGCTGCCGGGGCCCGTCGTGCAGCGCTACCTCCGTCACGTCTGCCGGCCCGGCGAGGACCCCACCGAGCTCCTGCGCGAGCACGACCTGCACGGCTTCACGCTCCAGGTCGACGGGCCGGTCAACAGCCACCGGGCAGCCCTGCACGAGACCTACATCGACCTGCCCGGCCAGCTCGGCCCCGACCCGATGCCCGCCGGCATGATCGCCGAGCACCTCGTCACCGCTTCGCTGGCCGGCGTCCGCACCAGCCTGGTCGCCCTGGGAGACCGCGCGGCCGACGCCATGATGACGGCATGCGCACCGCGGTGCGGACCGTGGGGCTGGACCGGTTCCGCTCGATCCGGCACCGCACCGTCACCTTCGCCCTGGCCGACCCCCGGGTGCTGGGCACCCTCATCGACCTCGGGGTGGTGGCCGTCCGCATGCCCCAGGTGGACAGCAGGTGGGGCGGCCCGGACGGCGAGTTCACCCGCAGCCTCGGCCCGGCCCGGGCCCGCGAGATGATGCGCCTCGGCTCGCTCGGCGTCGACGGCCTGGTCACGGCCCTCGCCAGCTCGTCGCCCTGGCTGGAAGCCGACCCCTGGCAGACGCTGCGCTCCGCCCGCTGGCACCGCTCGGAGGAGGACCAGATCTCGGTGGGCGAGGCCTTCCGGGCCCACACCGTCGGCGGCTGGCACGCGTCCGGCCACGACACCCGGGGCTACCTCGACGTCGGGCTCCCCGCCGACTTCGTGGTGTGGGAGGTGCCGCCGGGCGAGCTCGGCGGGGGATCGCGCTCCCCGCTCGAGACGCCGGGCCTGCCGCGGCTGACCCCGGACGTCTCCACACCCCGAGCCCTGCTGACCGTCGTCGGCGGCCGCACGATCCACGAGAGCGAAGGAGCTCTGACATGACCCGCACGCCCGCGCCGGGTGCGCGCGCCCACCTCGACCTGGACCCCCAGGTCGTGCGTCGCGCGAGGAGCCTCGCCCGCCGGGCTGGTCGACCCGTCGTCCGGCTGGCGCAGGAGCACACCACCGTGTCGGTCGAGCGCGCGACGCTGCGCCTGGCGGGACTCGCGGGCGCCGACCACGAGCGCGTCCCGTGGGTCAACCACCTCGTCCAGGGCGTGCGCGACCAGGTGGGGCTCGAGGCCGGCGTCACCACGCCGGTGCACGACGCCCTGGCGCGGGGGGAGGCACCGGACCTGCTCACCCTCGCCCAGAAGTCCGCGGCCGGCGCCGTGACCTTCCGCCTCCCGGAGGGCAAGGACCGCACGGCGGCGCGCCGCCTGGCCATGCGCTCGGTCAAGAAGGGGATGACGCGCATCGACCGGCAGCGCGCCGCACGGGAGCGCCTGATCGCCAAGGTCGGCGACGCGCCCGCCCGCCCGTGGGTCTACCTCATCGTGGCGACCGGCGACATCTACGAGGACATGCCCCAGGCGCAGGCCGCGGCCCGCGGGGGAGCGGACGTCATCGCGGTGATCCGCTCGACCGGGCAGTCCCTGCTCGACTACGTCCCCGAGGGCGCGACCCGCGAGGGCTACGCCGGGACCTACGCGACGCAGGAGAACTTCCGCCTGATGCGGGCCGCCCTGGACGAGACGAGCAAGGAGCTGGGCCGCTACGTCCGCCTCACCAACTACGCGTCCGGGCTGTGCATGCCGGAGATCGCGGCGCTGGCCGGCCTCGAGCGGCTGGACATGATGCTCAACGACTCGATGTACGGCATCCTCTTCCGCGACATCAACCCCGTCCGCACCTTCGTGGACCAGCGCTTCTCCCGCCAGGTCCACGCCCGCGCCGGGATCATCATCAACACCGGCGAGGACAACTACCTCACGACCGCGGACGCCGTCGAGGCCGCCCACACGGTGACGGTCAGCCAGCTGCTCAACGAGTACTTCGCCAAGGAGGCGGGGCTCGCGGACTGGCAGCTCGGTCTCGGCCACGCCTTCGAGATCAACCCGGACGTGCCCGACTCGTTCCGCATGGAGCTGGCCCACGCCATGCTCGCCCGCGACCTGTTCCCACGCGCGCCCCTGAAGTGGATGCCCCCCACCAAGCACATGACAGGGGACGTCTTCCGCGGCTACCTGCTCGACGGCTTCTTCAACCTCGTCGGGGGGCTCACCGACCAGGGGATCCTGCTGGTGGGCATGATGACCGAGGCCGTCGTCACGCCCTTCCTGTCCGACCGCGACCTGGCGCTGCAGAACGTCCGCTACGCCCTCGAGGCCGGGCGCGGGCTGCGCGAGGACTTCCGCCCGCCGCCCGACGGCTTCGTCCAGACGCGGGCCCGGGCCGTGCTGTCCGAGGCCGTGGACCTGCTCGACCGGATCGCCGACGACACCCTGCTCGACGCCATCGCCGACGGGACCTTCGGCCTGATGAAGCGTCCGGCGGACGCCGGCAAGGGCCTGGACGGCGTGGTCCGCAAGGGCCCCGACTACGACAACCCCGCCACGACCCTGCTCGAGGAGGGAGCCACCCGATGAGCGACATCATCAGGCCGTATGGCGACACCACCGGTGACGGCATGATCCAGGTCTCCTTCACGCTGCCGGTGCCCCACGACAAGCGCGCGGAGGGAGCCGCCCTGCAGCTGGCCGACAAGATGGGGATCCGGCCCGCCCTGCTCGTCCACGCCAAGCCGATCGGTCCGGACTTCACCTTCTTCGTGGTCTACGGCTCCGTGAACCACCTGGTGGACCTGCGCGACGTCCACGTGATGGAGCGCGACTACCCGCTGCTCCCGGCCAAGGACGTCAACGCCGCGATCAAGCGCCAGCTGCGCCGTCCGCTCGTGGTGGTGGGGGCGTGCATCGGCACCGACGCCCACACCGTCGGGATCGACGCGATCCTCAACATCAAGGGTTTCGCGGGGGAGAAGGGGCTCGAGTACTACTCCGAGATCACCGTGGTCAACCTCGGCGCCCAGGTCCTCGTGCCCGAGCTCGTGGAGCGGGCCCGCGCGGAGCAGGCCGACGCCGTGCTGGTCTCGCAGGTGGTCACGCAGCGGGACGCCCACCTCACCAACACCCGGGAGATGTCGGCGGCCTTCCGCGAGGCCTATCCCGCGGGCACCGCGCCGCTGCTCGTCGTCGGCGGTCCGCGCTTCGACGAGGCGGCCGCCGGCGAGCTCGGCGTGGACCGCGTCTTCGGCAAGGGGACGACGCCCGGCGAGGTGGCGTCATACCTCGTCCACGCCATCTCCCAGCGCCACGCCCGCCCCCAGGCACCCACCCGCACCCGGACCGCAGCCGAGGAGCCAGCCCGATGACCACCACCCCCGCGTCCCCGCCCCAGGTCGGCATGACCCTCGTCCACCGCCGCTACGTGCCCTACAGCCACGCGCACTACGCCGGCAACCTCGTGGACGGGGCCTACTCCCTGGCCGCGTTCGGCGACGTGGCGACCGAGATGTGCATCCGCACCGACGGGGACGAGGGGCTGTTCGCGTCCTACAGCGACGTGCAGTTCTCGGCACCGGTGCGGGCCGGCGACTGCCTCGAGATCAGCTGCACCCTGGTCCGGGTAGGCTCCCGGTCGCGGGAGATGGACTTATCGGTGCACGTGGTGGCCCGTGGCACGCCGGACCGGGGCGCCTCGGCGGCCGAGGTGCTCGACCCACCGGTGGTCGCGACGACGGCCCGTGGAGTGGTGGTCGTGCCCCAGCGTCACGAGACCTGACACGCAGGTTCACCCTCCGTCCGGAGCGCTGTGGCACAGGGTCATTGCCTCCGCTCGTTCGGCCGAACGCGCCGATGGTGTCCGCATGCTGGCGACACGCCGACGTCAACCGACTATTTTCGATTCAGGGTCACGCCCCTGACCAGCGGATCTCTGCGTCGTCGCAGGTCAGCGGCTGTTTGACAGCCGCTGTGGGGGAGGCTCTAGGTTGGCCGAGGTTGTCCGACCATTCGAGTGGGGTCCGATCCGGGTCTCCGACGTGGGCGGTGGTGATCACTCCCTGGGGGGAGCGCCCGATCGGGTGAATCCAGGTCATCGTGCGTGCCCGTCGGTGCCACCTCCGCGATCACCCCACCTCGGACAGCAGCACGACCCGCACGCCTAGTAGACAACGGCGCAGCCCCGGCATCCGGTCGGGTCCGCGCCGGCCCCAACGGCCTGCGGGTCGTGCTGTGCCTCAGCGGCGCGCGCTGGCCCCGTGGCGGTGCGCAGGGACCTACCCGCCCGTACGGCTAGGGTGTCGCCGTGCGTCGACTCCTCCTGGCCCTCCCGCTCGCGATCGGCGCGGGTCTGGCCCTGTGGCTGTCCTGGCCGGACCACGACGTCTGGTGGCTCGGCCCCGTGGGGATCGCCCTGCTGGCCCTCGCCACCCACGGAGCCGGCGCCCGTCGTGGCTTCCTCCTCGGCGTCGTGACCGGCCTCGCGGCCTACCTGCCGGCGCTGCACTGGTCCGGGATCTACGTCGGCGACCTGCCCTGGGTCGCCCTGTCGGTGCTGCAGGCGCTCTACGTCGGGATCACCGGCGCCCTGTGCGGGCTGCTCTCGGCCCCCGACGACACCCGGCCACGGGGACGGGCGCCCCGCCGGTTGCCCTACCCCGTCGTCGTCGCGGCCGCCTGGGCCGTGGGGGAGTGGCTGCGGTCCACGACCCCGTTCGGTGGGTTCCCCTGGATCAAGATCGCCTTCGGGATGGCCGACGCACCGATCCTGCCCCTGATCCGGTATGTCGGGACGCCCGGCCTCACCGCGGCGGTGGCGCTCGTCGGCGGCCTCCTCGCGGTGGCCGTCCGCCATGCGCCGGCCACCCGACCCGGCCGGCGCCCGCGCCGCACCGCGGGACGGCATACGGCCCTGTCCCTCGGCTCCCTCGTCGCCGCCGCCGCGCTGGTGTGGGGCCCGCCCCTGCTGCCCGTGCCCACCGACGGCCGGACCGTCGACGTGCTGGCGGTCCAGGGCAACGTGCCGCGAGCGGGGCTGGACTTCAACGCCGAGCGGCGCCAGGTGCTCGACAACCACGTCGGGGTCACCGTCGAGGCGATCCGCTCCCGCACGGCCGCCGGCACCCAGCGCCCCGACCTGGTCGTCTGGCCCGAGAACGCCTCCGACATCGACCCCGTCCGCAACCCCGACGCCGGTCAGGCGATCACCTACGCGGCCCGGACCGCCCAGGCGCCCATCCTGGTCGGCACCCTGCGCACCGACGACCAGGCGCGCATCAAGAACACGACGCTGCTGTGGGACGCCGACCGGGGACCGGTCGCGGACTACGCCAAGCGGCACCCGGTGCCGTTCGCGGAGTACATCCCCTACCGCAGCTTCTTCCGTCACTTCAGCGACAAGGTCGACCTGCTCACCCACGACTTCACCGCGGGCGACACCGTGGGCGTGATGGACGTGCCGACCCGCGCCGGTGCGGTCCGGGTGGGGCTCGGGATCTGCTTCGAGGTCGCCTACGACGACCTGATGCGCGACGCGGTGCACCACGGCGGGCAGATCCTCGCCGTGCAGACCAACAACGCGACCTTCGGCTACAGCGACGAGTCCTACCAGCAGCTGGCCATCTCGCGGATCCGGGCCGTCGAGCTCGGTCGCTCGGTGGTGCACGTCTCGACCGTCGGGGCCTCCGCGATGATCACCCCCGACGGCGTGGCGCACGACCGGACCGGGCTGTTCACCGCGGCCGCGCTCGACGCCCACCTGCCCCTGCGCTCCGAGCTCACCCCCGCGGCCCGGATCGGCGACCTGCCCGTCTGGGTGTGCGTCGCCCTGCTCACACTCGGCCTCGCGCTGCGGCTGCGGCGCCCGCGCCGACACTAGGCTGGCGGAACCATCGGACCCCACGGACGGTTGACTACGACATGCGCACCCTGGTCCTGATCCCGACCTACAACGAGCGGGACAACCTCCCGCTCGTCGTCGAGCGCCTGCGCCGCGCCGTGCCCGGGGCAGACCTGCTCGTCCTCGACGACAGCTCGCCCGACGGCACCGGCGAGGTGGCCGACGCCCTGGCGTCCGCCGACCCCCGGGTGCGGGTGCTGCACCGCGCCGGCAAGGAGGGCCTCGGGGCCGCCTACCTCGCCGGATTCGCCCGCGGGCTCGACGAGGGCTACGACGTGCTGGTCGAGATCGACGCCGACGGCTCGCACCCGCCCGAGACCCTGCCCGCCATGCTGGCGACCCTCGACGACCCCACCGTCGACCTGGTGATCGGGTCCCGGTGGGTGCCGGGCGGCGGCATCGTCAACTGGCCGCTGCACCGCAAGGCCCTGAGCCTCGGCGGCAACCTCTACATCCGGCTGCTGCTGGGCATGCCCGTCCGCGACGCGACGGCCGGGTTCCGCGCCTACCGCGCCTCGACCCTGCGCAGCATCGGCCTGCAGGACGTCGAGTCCCTCGGCTACTGCTTCCAGACCGACCTCACGTGGCGCACCGTTCACGCCGGCCTGACCATCCGGGAGGTCCCGATCACCTTCGTCGAGCGCGAGATCGGCTACTCCAAGATGAGCGGCGACATCGTGCGCGAGTCCATGCTGCGGATCACCCGGTGGGGTCTGCGCTACCGCCAGGGGCAGGTGCGCGACCTGCTCGCCGCCCGCCAGGTCGAGCGATGGGAGTCGTTGTGAGCACCCCGACCCGACGACGCCCGCGCTGGACGTGGATCGCCTTCGTCCTGCTCCTGGTCGTCCCCGTCGCCGAGATCGCCGTCATCATCGGCGTCGGCAAGATCATCGGCGGCTGGCCCACCATCGCGCTGCTGCTCGTCGAGTCCGCCCTCGGCGCCTACCTCGTCAAGCGCGAGGGCCGGGCCGCCTGGGCCGCCCTGCAGCGTGCGCTGACCGGCGGACGCATGCCGGCGGGCGAGCTGTCCGACGCCGCGCTGGTCCTCGTCGGCGGCACGCTGCTGCTGGCCCCCGGCTTCCTCACCGACGTCGTGGGCTTCTTCTTCGTCCTGCCCTTCACCCGGCCGCTGGCCCGGCGGCTGCTGACGACGGTCATCACCCGGCAGCTGCTCGCGAGCGGGCCGGGGGTCGTCCTGTGGGGAGCCGGTATGCCGCCCCGCAACCCGGGCCCGGGTCAGGCGCCGCCGACCTGGCAGCCCGGTCAGCCGTCAGCGGGCCAGCCCGGTCAGCCGTCAGCGGGCCAGCCCCGGCAGCAGCAGCCTCGGCGTGACGGCAGGGACGACGACGTCATCGAGGGCGAGATCCTCTGACCTGGCCCATGCACTCCACCCACCCGCTCCACCCACCACCAAGATCGTGAGGGTTTTGTCCAAGAATGTTGGACAAGACCCTCACGATCTTGGTCTAGCGGGACACGGTGCGGGGATGCGACGAGGCCCGCCTCCCCTGACGGGAGGCGGGCCTCGATGTCGTCCGGCGCTGCTCAGGCGCTGCGCTTGGGCCGCGGCTTCTCGCCACGGGACTGACGCAGCAGCGTGAGGCGCTCCTCGAGCAGCTCCTCGAGCTCCTTGACGGAACGGCGCTCGAGCAGCATGTCCCAGTGGGTGCGGGCGGGCTTGGTGGGCTTCTCCTCGGGGGCGTCGCCGCCCTGGAGCCGGCCCAGCTCACCACAGCGGCACTCCCACGTCGCGGGCACCTCGGCCTCGATGGAGAACGGAAGCTCGGTCACGTGGCCCTGCGGGCAGGTGTAGGACACGAGCTGGCGTTCGCTGGGGACGACGCCGTCATCGGTCTCCATGCTGAAGGACCCGAGTCGCGAACCTCGAAGTGAACGCTCGGCCATGTCTGATCCCCTTTCGTCGGCACCGCGAGCCCGGTGGGACTGACTCGCGGCATACCCCCATCAACGTCGGCTGATCCGGGGGATGTTCCCGGGCGCGGTGGTTGGCACCCAAAGACACCATCCTAGACGACGGCGGGCGCCTCGTTGCCCGCCGCGCGGATCCCCTCGCGCATGTCGACCCGCGACAGGAGCACCCCGCCGATGACGAAGAACGCGACCAGGGCGACGATCGACAGGCGGTAGGAGTGGGTCAGCTGGTGGACGACGCCGAACAGCAGCGTCCCGAACCAGCTCGTCCCGCGCTCCATCGCCTGGTAGAGGCTGAAGAACTCCGACTCGCGACCCCGCGGCACCAGCTGGCTGTAGAGCGACCGCGCCAGCGCCTGCGTCCCTCCCATGACCAGGCCGATGAGGATGCCGAGCGCGAGGAACGCGGTGAAGACCCCGGACGGGACGAAGTAGGCCACCCCGACGACGAGCGTCCACACCACGAGCCCGCCGAGCACCGTGCGCCAGGCGCCGATCCGACCGGCGACCCGGCCGAAGATCAGGGCGCCACCCACGGCGACGAACTGCACGACGAGGAAGGTCAGCAGCACCTGGCTCTGCGACAGGCCCAGCTCGAGCGTGCCGTAGAGGCTGGAGGACCCGATGACCGTCTGGATCCCGTCGTTGAAGAACAGGTAGGCGAGCAGGAACAGCAGCGTCTGCGGGTAGCCGCGCAGCTCGACGAAGGTGTCGCGCAGCTGGGCGAACGCCCCTCGCACGGCGCCGCGCTCGGGAGCGGCCTCGGGCGGGAGCCCCTCGGCGAGCGGCCGGGCCGGCAGGTCGCGCAGACCCAGCACCGGTATGACGGTGAACAGCCCCCACCACAGCCCGGCGCTCAGCAGGCTGATCCGCACGGCGGTCTCCGTGCCGATCCCCACCCGAGGACCGAGGTTGAGCAGCAGGAAGTTCGCGGCCAGCAGCAGGCCGCCGCCGACGTAGCCGAGCGCCCACCCGCGCGAGGACACGCGGTCCCGGTCGTCGGGCGGGGCGACGCGGCACAGGATCCCGTCATACACGACCATCGACGACCCGAGGCACACCGAGGCGACCATGATGAGCACGACGCCGAGCTGCCACGCCGTCCCCTGGACGAGGACCATGGCGCTCGCGGCCGCGGCGCCGACGCCGGCGAACCAGCCCAGGAGCCGCTGGGGACGCAGGGAACGATCGGCGACGGCGCCCACGACGATGAGCAGCAGCGCCGACACGACGGTGGTCACCATGGTGGTGTAGGAGTACAGCGAGCCGGGGGCGACCGGGATGCCCAGCACCGACAGGTGCGCGGTGCAGCTCTGGCCGACGGGCTGGTCGGGGCAGGCGGCCCGGTTGGCGACGGTGGTCAGGTAGGGGCCCATGAGCACCGCGGCGGTGGTGGTGACGTAGGCCGAGTTCGCCCAGTCGTACCAGTACCACGCACGCTGGTGGCGGGTGCTGCGGCGACGACCCGTCGTCCCCTCGGGCAGGTCGGGGGCCTCGGCGCTGCGGTCGGTGCTGCTGGGCATGCGGTCTCTCCTCGGCCGGGGACCTCGCCGTCGAGGTCGCCGGGCCAGAGCCTACTGGCCGGTCGGGCCGGTGACAGCGATCCTGCTCGACGAGGCGCCGGGGCATGATGGGCTCATGCGCATCCCCGGACCCCACGACCTGCTCACCGCCGCCGTCACCGTCAAGGACGGGGTCACCGACGCCGCCGACCTGTGGCCCCGCGCCCTGGACCTGATCGACCGCGTCGAGGCGATGGTCGGCCGCGGGGAGGCCTTGCTGGAGCAGGCCGAGGAGCTGCTCGCCCAGGCCGCCCTCACGCGGGCGCACGTCGACGAGGTCGCGGACGCTGCCGCGGAGACGTCGGCGCGCGCGGCCGCGCTGGTGGCCCGGGCCGAGGCGCTGACGGCGGTGGGGGAGCAGACCCTCCCGAGGCTGCAGCCCATGGTGGAGCCGCTCACGGCGCTGGCCGACAAGGCCCTGCCGATCGCCTCCGAGGTGGTGGCGAGCGTCGAGCGCGACGAGGTCCTGGCCCTGGTGGGCATGATCGACCGGCTCCCGGAGGCACTCCTGCAGATCGACCGCATCGCTCCCGACGTGCACCAGATCCTTGAGTCGGTCACCGACCTGGCTCACGCGGCTCAGGGCCTGCCCGGCATGGGCTCGCTCATCCGCCGGGGCGAGCGCAAGGACGACGACGACTGATGGGTGACGGGCGCCGGCGCGCCCCGTGGTGGATCGCCGCGGGGGTCGCGACGCTGCTCGCCGCGGCCTGGGGGCGGCTCAACCCCACCAGCTCGTTGCTCGTGCACGAGCTCCTCGACCACCCGGTCGTCCTCGGCCTCGCCGGCTACCTGCTCGTCGCGTGGGGCGTCTCGCTGGTGGCGGTCGACGCGCAGCGACGGCTCGTGGTCCGCATCCTGCTCGCCGCGCTGGGCGCCACGGCCTTCGGCCTGATCGGGATGGTCCTCAGCGTGGGGGTCAACCCTGGTCGCGACGAGGTGGTCCTGCCGGCTCCAGCCCAGGCCGGGATCGACCCCTACGAGGCCGACATCGTCAGCGACGGGGACCTGGTGTCGCCCATGACCACCGTCGTCATCCGTCACCGCGAGTGGGGGCCGTCTGCGCGCTGGTGGCCGGCCGCCTGCCTCAACGGCGAGTACGCGGGCGGCACCATGACCTCGGCCCGCTGGACCGGACCCACCGAGCTGGTGGTGGTGCTGGACGGTGGTCGCGAGGTCCCTGTCTCGATCGAGCCGGCGACGGCGGAGCCGCGCGCGGTCGTGCGGCTGGGACGTCGTTGTGGCGCCCCTTCGTCCACAGGCTGACGCGTTCCCGGCGTCGTCGTCCACAGCCTCCGTCGTGGTCCTTGGTCGTATGCCGACCCGCTGCCACCGTGGTCCTCGACCCCGCCATCGGTGGGCGCGGGCAGCAGCGCAGGAGCGGAGATGGTGCAGGTGGACGTGGCGGATGCGGATGGCGCGGGTGCGGTGTGCAACGAGGTCCGGCTGCGGGGGCGGGTGAGCGGAGAGCCCGAGCTCAGGGCGCTGCCGAGCGAGGTCCTCCTCGTGAGCCTGCGGGTGGTCGTGCCTCGGCCGCCCGACCCGCAGGCGGCCGAGGAGGGCCGGCGCCCCCCGACGGTGGACACCATCGACGTGACCTGCTGGCCGGGCGACGTGCAGGAGCGGGCCGTCGAGCTCGTCGATGGGGATCACGTGGAGGTCCACGGCGCCCTGAGACGTCGCTTCTACCGGACACCGGGCGGCGCGCAGTCCCGCTACGAGGTGCAGGCCGCCACGATCTCGCTCCTGCACCGCGAGGAGCACGGGGGCCCGTGCCCCGGCCGGGCGTAGGCTGAGCACGAGGAGGTGCACCATGCAGACCTCGACGAACGGTGCCGCGGTCCACGACCGTGGGAGGCCTCTCACCCGGGCCGACTGGACCGCGGGGGCCGCCATCGTGTGGTTCCTCGCGGTCATGCTCCCCCTGCTCTATCCGATCGCCGTCTCCGGGATGGCCGTGCAACCGTGGTGGCTGCTGGTGACGGTCGCCGGGTGGTGTGCGGTGCTGGTCAACGGGCTGCGCAGGTGGCGCTCCCCGGGGCGGGTCGCGTTCCTCGTGCTGGGCCCGTTCATCCTTCCCGTGTTGCTGGCGGTGGGCTGGTTCCTGCTGCCGGGAGCGGCCTGACCCGCGCTCTCGTCTCGCCTCTCGGGGACGTCGTCTCGCGGGCCGTCTCCTCGGCGTCCCCATCGGCGTTCCCCTCGGCCCGGCCTGCTCGACCGGCGTGATCGGCTGACGTGATCGACGGTGCAGGGTGTCCTGCGGCTCGGCCCATGACTACAGTCGTGCCATGGCGAACCGACCGGAGAAGTTCGACGTCGTCGTCTCGGCCGTGATCCGCAGCGGGCCCCGCGTGCTGCTGACCCGGCTCGAGGACCACGACTACTGGTTCCTGCCCGGCGGCCCGGTGACCCTGGGCGAGTCGGCCAAGGACGCCCTGCACAAGGACATCCTCGAGGAGCTCGGCCTCGAGGCCAAGGTCGCGGACCTGATAGCCGTCGTGGAGAACGCCTTCGAGCTGGACGGGGTCGCTCATCACGAGATCAACCTCGCCTTCGAGGCCAAGGTCAACCGCACCTCCTCCCAGGCACTGGTGCCCGGCATGGAGTTCCGGTGGTTCGACTCGGAGTCCCTCTACGACCTCGACATCCGTCCGGCGAGCCTGGCGACCGTCGTCCGCTACGGCCCCGAGGCCGTGCGACTCCCGTTGCAGAGCAACGGTCTCGGTCACTGACGAGGGGTCACCCGGCAGGCCCGCCCACGCGCTCCGAGAGCCTGTGCAGCTCGAGGGCGAGGCTGAGCTCGAAGGCTCGCTCGGGCTCTCGCCACCGCTCGCCGAGCAGCTCGTCGATCCGGTGCAGCCGCTGGTAGAGCGTGTTGGTGTGCACGCCGAGGCGGGCGGCGGTCGCGGCGTGCGACCGGCCCGCCGACAGGTAGGCGCCGAGCGTCCCCACGAGGTCGCTGCCGGAGGCGGCGTCGCGGTCCAGCAGCGGACCCAGCTGCCAGCGCACGTGCTCCCCGCCGGCCCCCTCGGCCGCGCTCGAGAGCACCGCCGCCAGGACGCCGAGGTCCTCGGCCCGCACCACCGCCGGTGGCCTGCCCAGCGTCGTGAGGACGCCGAGGCCCCGGTCCGCCCGGCGCCAGGCCGCGGCGACGGCCGTCACTCCGGCGGCCGCCGATCCGTTCGCGCCCGCGCTGGTCGGAGCACGCTCCAGGCGAGGTATGGCCGCGCTACCGTGCGCGCCCGGGACGGCGGCGACGACCACGTGATGGGCGACCGCGGGTCCGAGGACGTCCCTGACCTCGTCAGCCGTCTGGTCGAGCAGGGCCACGGTGTTCTCGCCCACCTCGCCCGACCACGCCCTCGGCATCCTCGCGAGCACCCGTTCCGCGCCCGGCCCGCCGGCGCCCACGACGACGACGGTCGCCACGCGCCCCAGGTCCAGGCCGACGGCCTCGGCCCGGCGACGGACCCGTTGCGGATCGGGGGAGTCGACGAACAGCGCCGCCGCCAGCTCGGCCCCGCCCCGGCGGCTCTGCTCGGCCAGCTCGCGCTCGGTCGCCATGGACAGGGCGATCACGAGGGCAGCTCGCTCGGTGCTGCGGACGTCCGCCGGCGTCAGGCTCTGCGCGCGGCATACCCACAGCCGGCCGTGGTCGACGCCGCCCGCCCGGACCGGCACCCAGTGCCAGCCCGCCCCGGCCGAGGGCGCCGTCGTGGACCCTGTCGTGGACCCAGACGAGGACCCAGACGAGGACCCCGTCGAGGACCCCGTCGAGAACCCCGTCGAGAACCCCGCCGTCGACCCCCCGACCCGGTCGGCACGAGGCGGGCGGAGACCCGGGTCGCTGCTCGCCACCACGTGCCCGGAGGTGGTGGTGATGACGACACCCGCCCCGAGGGCCCGAGCCAGCGCGGCCGCCACCTCGGGCAGGCCGCCACGGTTGGCGACGATGCCGGTCAGGTCGTCGTGCAGGGCCGCCGCCTCCTGCTGGGAGCGCAGCGCCGCCTCGCGCTGGGTGATGAGCTGGGCGTTGCGGATGGCGATGGCGGCCGGGGCGGCGAGCGCGCTGAGCCGCACGACCTCGGCGTCGGTGAACGCGCGAGGACGGTGCTCGGCCACGAGCAGCACCCCGGTCACCTCCTCGCCCGTGCGCAGCGGGACCCCGAGGATGCCGCCGAGCCGCTCCTGGGCGGCCACCTCGTCGACCCCGGTCGCGTGCCGGAGCGTCTCGTCGGTGAGGTAGTCCCCGCTCCAGAACGCCTGGCCGGTCTCGAACACGCGACCACCGATGCCCTCGCCCGGCCTCAGACGGGTCCGCCGCAAGCCGTGGCCCAGGGCCCCATCGACGTACTGGATGGGCAGGGTGCCGTCCGTGTCGGGGAGCATGAGGTAGGCCACGTCGGCGCCGAGCTGCAGCCTGGCGCGACGGGCGACCTCGCGCAGGACCTCCGTGGGGTCGTGCAGCCGGGCCAGCTGCTGCGAGAGGTCGTTGACGACCCCGAGCTCGGCGGTGCGCCGCCGGCCCTGCCGCACGAGATCCCGCAGCCTGCGGGCGCGCTCGGCCTCACGATGGGCCAGGGGCTCCGTGCCCGGAGCGGCCTCCGAGAGGCAGGACGCCAGGTGGGCGGCGAGCCGGTCGTCGTCCGCGTCGTCGAGCACGAGGGTCAGCCAGGTGGGTCGCACGGGGCAACGATCCCACACCGCTGTGGGCGTTCCCCACACCTACCGTTGCGGAATGTGGAGGGTTCACCCCTCGTGGTCATGCCTGCAGCAGCCTAGTTTTGCCCGGGTACCCCGTCGCGGATCCCGCGGCGACAACGACGTCGGCCCACCGGAGACCCATGACCATCGCCACCCTGCTGGACCTGCTGCCCGCCGATCGGGTGATCACCGACCCCTCGCGGCTCGTGTCCTACGCCCACGACGACGCGGAGTGGGCGCCGTCAGCGCCTCCGCTGGCCGTCGTGCGGCCCCGGAGCACCGACGAGGTCGCCACGCTGGTCCGCTGGTGCCGCGACCACGCGGTGCCGGTGGTGCCGCGAGGAGCCGGGACCGGTCTGTCGGGCGGGGCCAACGCCACGGCCGGATCGGTGGTCGTGTCCTTCGAGGCCATGACCGCGATCCGTGAGATCGACCAGCGCGAGCGCCTCGCCGTCGTCGAGCCCGGCGTGGTCAACGACGACCTACGGGCCGAGGCGGCGCGCCACGGCCTGTGGTACCCACCGGACCCGGCCAGCTCCCCGTGGTCGACGATCGGGGGCAACGTCGCCACCAACGCCGGGGGCGTGTGCTGCGTCAAGTACGGCGTGACGGGCGACTACGTGCTCGGGCTCGAGGTGGTGACCGGCACGGGCGAGGTCGTCCGGCTCGGGCGCCGCACCGCCAAGGGGGTCGCCGGCCTGGACCTGTGCAGCCTCATGGTCGGCTCCGAGGGGACGCTCGGCATCATCACCGAGATCACCCTGCGATTGCGTCCGTCCCGTCCCGCCGAGCGCACCATCGCCGGCCAGTTCGAGGACGTCTCGGCGGCCGGCCGCGCCGTGGCGGCGATCGGCGCGAGCGGCGTCATACCCTCGGCCCTCGAGCTGGTGGACCGGCACTGCCTGGAGGCCGTGGACCGGTGGAAGAACATGGGCCTCGCGGTCGACGCGGGCGCCCTGCTGCTGGCTCGCGTCGACTCCGCCGGCGCCACGGGCGACCACGAGTCCGCGACGATCCTGGCGGCGATGGAGGGAGCCGGCGCGACCTTCGCGGCCCTGTCCACCGACGACGACGAGGCGGAGGCGCTGTTCGCCGCCCGACGGCTCGCCTACCCAGCCCTGGAGCGCCTCGGCCCGGTGCTCACCGAGGACGTGTGCGTCCCGATGGGTGCCGTGCCCGAGATGCTGGACCGCATCGTCGCGACGGGGGAGCGGCACGGCGTGCTCATCGCCAACATCGCGCACGCCGGTGACGGCAACCTGCACCCTCTGCTCATCGTCCCGGCCGACGACCCCGCGGCCACCTCGGCTGCGCAGGCGGCCTTCGAGGACATCATCGGCGACGCCCTCGACCTCGGCGGCACGGTCACGGGCGAGCACGGCGTCGGCCTGCTCAAGCGCCCCGGGCTCACCCGCGAGGTCTCGCCGGTCGTCGCCGCCATGCAGCACGCCGTCAAGCGCGCCCTGGACCCCCACGACATCCTCAATCCCGGCAAGGCCCTGCCCGACGTGCCGGCCGAGCGAAGCGCTGCACCGACCCCTGCACCGAACCCTGCACCGAACCCTGCCCTGAACGACGACTCCCTGGAGGACCCCCGATGAGCTCGACCGCGCACCGCGCGACCCCGGCGACGGACGACGCGCTGCAGCGTCGCGTCGTGGCCAAGGTCGCCCGTCGGCTGGTGCCCTTCATGGCGCTCATGTACTTCGTGAACTACCTGGACCGCACCAACATCGGCTTCGCCAAGCTGACGATGGCCAAGGACCTCGCCCTCACGGAGACGATGTTCGGCCTGGCCTCCGGGCTCTTCTTCATCGGCTACCTGGTCTTCGAGGTGCCCAGCAACCTGGCCATGCACAGGTTCGGCGCGAGGCGGTGGATCGCGCGCATCCTCGTCTCGTGGGGCATCGTCGCCGCGGCGATGGCCTTCGTCCCCAACCACCAGTGGCTCTACGGCCTGCGCATCCTGCTCGGCATCGCCGAGGCCGGGTTCTTCCCGGGCATGATCCTCTACCTCACCTACTGGTTCCCCGCCCGCGACCGCGCGAGGATCACCGGGATGTTCCTGGTCGCGATCCCGCTGTCCTCCGCCCTCGGGGCCACCCTGTCGGGCCTGCTCATGCAGAACCTGCACGGCTTCTTCGGGCTCGAGGGATGGCGGGCGATGTTCCTCGTCGAGGCCGTCCCGGCCGTCATCCTGGGCGTCATCGCGTGGTTCTACCTCACCGACCGTCCCGACGACGCGACGTGGCTTTCCGCCGAGGAGCGCACCTGGCTGACGGAGCGCATGGCGCACGAGCAGGGCGAGACCGAGCGCGCCCACGGCTGGTCCGTGCGCAAGGCGCTGACGAGCGGTCGCGTCCTGGCGCTGTCGTTCGTCTACTTCGGTGTCTGCTACGGGCTCTACGCGCTCAGCTTCTTCCTCCCCACGATCGTCGCGGGCTTCGCCAAGCAGTTCGGCACGAAGTTCTCCCTCGTCGAGACCGGCATGATCGTCGCCGTCCCGTTCCTGTTCGGCGCCGTGGCCATGGTGGCCAACGGTCACCACTCCGACAAGACGGGGGAGCGGCGCTGGCACGTCGCGGTGCCGGCGGTCGTCGCCGGCGTCTCGATCCCGGTCGCGCTCTACCAGCAGTCGCCGCTCGCCGTCATGGTCGCCATCACCTTCACCGCCATCGGGGTCTGCGCGGCCCTGCCCGTCTTCTGGTCGCTGCCCAGCGCCTTCCTCACCGGCGCGGGTGCCGCCGCCGGCATCGCGCTGATCAACTCGCTCGGCAACATCTCGGGCTTCGCCGCACCCTTCGTCACGGGGTTCAGCATCGACCTGACGGGCAGCGCCAAGCCCGCCCTGTGGATGGTCGGGGCCCTCCTGGTCGGTGCCGCCGTGATCACCCTGAGCCTGGGTCACGCGCCCCGGCGCGCCGAGGACGACGCCCCAGTCTCCGAGCGGTCCGGGAGCACCACGGCCTGACGCGGCACCGCGCCAACTCACCGCAGCGACGCGACGCGCCCGCGATCAGCCCGCCCGGCTGGTCGCGGGCGCGTCCGGCGTCCAGGGGAGCCGCGTACGCTGGACGGATCAGCGCCGACGCGCCGTCGCGTGGGTGCGCGGACGAGAGTGGGTGGCACCGATGAGGCGCGACCAGCACGAGCCCGAGACCGTGAGGCGGGCGGACCTGCCCTTCTCCGAGCGGCTGGCCCAGGCCGGGCACGACCAGCGTGAGCCCTGGCCGGACGACGACTACGTCCCTCACGAGAAGGCCAGGGGTCGCAACCCCGCCGTCGAGGGAGTGGCCACCGGAGCCATGCTGGGCGGTGGCGCCCAGCGCATCTGACGGGACAGACCGGCCGTCAGACCAGGTGAGCCTCGTGGGCGAGCACGACGAGGGCGACCCGGTTCTTGGCCTGGGACGTCGTCTGACGGGCAGGCCCACGCCGTCTGACGGGCGTGACCGCTCAGTCGTGGATGCGGACCCCGCCCAGCGTCTTGGTCATGCCGGGGTCGCGGTGGTCGAAGAACAGCGACTCGCCCGTGTCCAGGCCGGCGATGCGGGCCATCTCGTCGTCGGTGAGGGTGAAGTCGAAGACGTCGATGTTCTGCGCCATCCGCTCGGCGCGCACGGACTTGGGGATCACCACGACGTCCCGCTGCACCAGCCAGCGCAGCACGACCTGCGCGACGGACTTGTCGTGCGCCTCGCCGATCTCGCTCAGCACCGGGTTGGTGAACAGGTCGTTCCTCCCCTCGGCGAAGCCGCCCCAGGACTCGTGCTGGACGCCGAGCTCGCGCATGAGGTCCTGGTCGGCCCGGCGCTGGTGGAAGGGGTGCGTCTCGATCTGGTTGACGGCGGGCACGACCTCGTTGTGCTCGACCAGGTCGACGAGCCGGTCGGGGTGGAAGTTGGAGACGCCGATCGCACGCACCGCGCCCTCGCCCAGCAGCGTCTGCATCGCGCGCCAGGAGCCGTAGTAGTCGCCGTACGGCTGGTGGATGAGGTAGAGGTCGAGCCGGTCCAGCCCGAGCTGCTCCAGGGAGCGCTCGAAGGCCGTGCGGGCGGCCTGGTCGCCGGCGTCCTGGATCCACAGCTTGGTGGTGACGAAGAGCTCGTCGCGGGGGATCCCGCTGGCGGCGATCGCCCGCCCGACGGCCGCCTCGTTGCCGTAGGCCGCAGCGGTGTCGACGTGGCGATAGCCCGCCGCGAGGGCGTCCGAGACGGCCTGCTCGGTCTCCTCCGGGGGGATCTGGTAGACGCCGAACCCGAGGATCGGCATCTCGACACCGTTGTCCAGCGTGACGTTGGGAACCTGGGGGGACATGGGTGGCCTTCTCTCGCAACGGGGGCGGCACCCGGTCCGGCGCCGCATGCTCCATCCAACCGCAGGGTCGTATGCCGCGGGAGGCTCGCCCGAGGGGGGTACTGCCGATGCCCCGCTGCGCGCACGGACTGCGCCGATCGGTGGAGGGCCCCTCGCACGCATTGTTACCAGCCAGTAGGGTGTGCCCACCTGCAGCGCCGCGACGCGGCCCGACGAGAGGCACACGATGGCAAGGACGCCGTTCGCACCCAGGGTCAGCCTGGTCACCGGGTGAGCCGCCGGCATCGGTCGGGCGCTCGCGGTCGAGATCGGGCGACGAGGTTCGCGGGTGGTGATCGCCGACATCGACGCCGCTGCAGCGGAGCGCACCGCCGCGGAGCTCAGGGCGGACGGGCTCACCGTGACGGCGCGGGGCGTCGACGTGGCCGACGCCGCCGCCATGGACGACCTGGTCCGCGAGGTCGTGGCGACGGAGGGTCGCCTCGACGCGATGGTCAACAACGCCGGCATCCTCGTCAACGGCCCGTTCGAGGAGTTCGACGACCACCACTGGCGTCGCGCCCTGGACGTCAACCTGCTCGGCGTGGTCAACGGCTCCCGCGCCGCGCTGGCGGTGATGCGCGAGCAGGGGAGCGGCACCATCATCAACACGGGTTCCCTTGCAGGGCTGATGGTCTCGCCGCGGATGCTGCCCTACACCGTGAGCAAGCAGGCCGTCGTGGCGTTCTCCCGCGGGCTCGCCCTCGAGGTGGCCGCCCAGGGGATCGGGGTGCACGTCTTCTGCCCGGCGTTCGTCGACACCAAGCTGCTGGACGAGCCCTACGACGCCACGACGCACGCGGGCGACTTCCGCCGCTACGCCAGGACCCTGCAGCCGCGGCTCACCACGCCGGAGACGGTGGCGCGCAGGGCGATCCGCGGCGTGGAGGCCGGGAGCACCGTCATACCGGTCGGTCTGCTCGCCCAGGCGCTGTGGCGCTCGGACCGGTTCCTGCCCGGCCTGACCGACCGCGGCTCGCGGCAGGCCTGCGAGCGCCAGGACCGGATCACCCACGAGGGGGAGCGATGAGCACCGTCGTCATCGGCGCGGGCCCCGGCGGGCTGGCGGTCGCGGCGGCCCTGCAGCAGCGCGGCGAGACCGTGACCGTGGTGGACAAGGCTGCAGCAGTGGGGAGCTCGTGGCGCGGTCACTACGACCGGCTGCACCTGCACACCCCGCGCGAGCTGTCCGGCCTGCCGGGCTATCCGTTCCCGCGCAGGTTCGGCCGGTGGGTGTCGCGCGACGACGTCGTGCGCTACCTCGAGCTGTATGCCGCCCACCACCGCCTCGACGTCCGCACCGGCGTCGAGGTGACCGATCTCGCTCAGCAGCACGGCGGTTGGACCGTCACGACGGCGGACGGCGGGAGGTTGGATGCCGAGAACGTCGTCGTGGCAACGGGATACAACAACACGCCCGCCATGCCCACCTGGCCGGGGACGGAGTCGTTCACGGGCGAGATCATCCACGCGTCCGCCTACCGCAACGGCGAACCCTGGCGCGGCAGAAGCGTGCTCGTCGTGGGGATCGGCAACACCGGCGCGGAGATCGCCACCGACCTGGTCGAGCACGGAGCCGGTCCGGTGTGGATCGGCGTCCGCACCCCGCCCTACATCCTGGTGCGCGACCGCGGCCCCATGACCGCCAACCTGCTTGGGATCATGGTGCGGCACCTGCCGGTTCGCGTGGTGGACCTGCTCCAGGACCGCATGCTGCGGCTGGAGACGCCCGACCTGTCCGCCCACGGCCTGCCGCGCCCGTCGGGCGGCCTCTACTCCAAGGTCCTCGCCGGGACCATCCCCGTCCAGGACGTCGGGATCGTCGGCTCGATCCAGAGCGGATCGGTGGTCCCCGTGAAGAGCCCGGCGCGCTTCGAGGGCGACGAGGTCGTGCTGACCGACGGCTCGCGGCTGCGCCCCGACGCGGTGGTCGTGGCAGCCGGCTACCGCCAGAACCTCGAGCCCCTCGTCGGTGACCTCGGCGTCCTGGACGCCCGGGGGCTCCCGCGCTCGCACGGCGCGGAGCCCGCGCTCCCGGGGCTGTACTTCACCGGCTTCACCAACCCCATCTCGGGGATGTTCCGCGAGCTGCGGATCGACGCCACCCGCATCGCCCGCGCCATCCGGCCAGACCGGCGCGCGGCGCGCGGGTCACGAGGAGCCCAGCAGCGCGCTGACCCGGTCGCTGCTGCGCCTGGCCGCGTCCGTGGTGACGAGCAGGGCCACGACGACCAGGGCGATGCCGCACGCCAGCATCACGTGCCAAGCCGTGTGCGAGGCGATCGCGAGGCTGCTCGTCCCTGAGCCCAGCGCGGAGAAGGTCAGCGTCCCGAAGAGCGCGACCCCGAGGGCCGTGCCCACCTGGCGCGAGGTCGACGCCACGGCGGACGCGACACCCGCCTGGTGCCGGGGCATCCCTGTGACGGCGGCGTTGGTGATGGGGGCGTTGAGCAGACCGAACCCGCGGCCGAACAACGCGTAGGCGGCGAGCAGGACGAGCGTGTCGGTGGTCGCCGTCAGGGATCCGAGCACCGCCGCCGATCCGGCGATCCCGATCCCGGCCAGCACCATCGGCGCCCGAGGCCCCCGCGCACCGACCATCCGCCCCGACACCGGCGACAAGAACCCGGTGGCCAGGGCCATGGGCAAGGTCATCAGCCCGGCGTGCAGGGGTGACAGGCCACGCTCGGCCTGGAGGTACAACGTGTTGACCAGCAGAAACCCGGACTGCGCGGCGAACCCGACGACGGCGGACAGGACGGCGCCGCTGAAGGGGATGCTGAGGAAGAACCTCGGGTCGATCAGCGGCTCGGGCAGGTGCAGCTCGACCACCACCAGGGCCATCAGCGACCCGGCCGCCGCGGCCAGGCAGGCCAGCACCACGATCGAGGTCCACCCCGCCTCGCGACCCTCGATCAGGGCGAAGGTCACCGTGGCCAGGACGATCATGACGAGCAGCTGCCCGACCGGGTCGAGGCGACGTGGCCGTGGGGAGCGCGACTCGGGCACGTAGCGCGCAGCCAGGACGAACGCGGTCAGGGTGACCGGGACGTTCATCCAGAAGACCGCCTCCCACCCCAGGGTCTGGACGAGCACGCCGCCGACGACGGGCCCGAGTGCCATCGACAGACCGATCGTGCCGCCCCAGAACCCGATGGCCTGGGCGCGCTCGCGCGCATCGGTGAAGGTGGTGGTGATGATCGACATCGCGACGGGGTTCATCATCGAGCCCCCGACCGCCTGGAGGACGCGGGACGCGATCAGCATGTCCCCCGAGGTGGCGAAGGCGCACCAGGCCGACCCGATGCCGAAGGTCACGAGGCCGGTCTGGAAGACGCGTCGGCGGCCCACGCGGTCGGCGATCGATCCCGACAGCATGAGCAGGCTGGCCAGCACGACCGTGTAGGAGTCGAGGATCCACTGCAGGTGGGAGTCGGAGACGTGCAGGTCGCGCTGGATCGACGGCAGGGCGAGGTTGAGCGCGGAGATGTCGAGCCCGACGACGAAGATGCTCAGGCAGCAGATGGCCAGGACGAGCCATCGGCTGGAGGAGTCCTGACGGGAGCGGCGGGCCGTGGCGGCCGGCGCGCTCACCGGTGTCCCTGCACCTTCGCGAGCAGGGTGTGCAGCGTGGACAGCTCGGTCGGGGACAGGGCCTCCAGGCCGGGGACGGGGCCGGGCAGGGCCCGGATGTCGTCCATGAGCGCGCGTCCTTGCGGCGTGACCGTCACGATCTTGCGCCGGCCGTCCGACTCGTCGGGCTCCTTGCGGACCAGGCCCCGGTCGGCGAGGTCGCTCACGATCAGGCTGGCCGCGGGTGCGTCGACCCCCAGCTCGGCCGCCAGGCCGGCACCGCTCATGGGCCGGCGCTCGATCCGCCGCAGGGCGCGGAACCGGCTGAAGGGAAGCCCCATCCGCTCGACGACCAGCGGCTGCCAGAGGTGCCGATGGTCGGTGAACACCGCCGCCAGCAGGGTCCAGACCTCGGCCGTCGTGACCGTCTTAGTTGTATTCATGCAACCATTGTATACCTACAACCACCGATGACGGCGGAGACGTCATACGGCCAGGTGGGGGACCGGGCTGGAGCGCCGCACCGAGAGGACCCGCCAGCTGGGTGCTCTCGACTGGGCGAGGCGCCACAATGGCGCGTGCGACCTGAGCCCACAGGTCCGACGGACGGAGACCCGATGACGCAGCACAGCGCCGACCACCACGACCTGATCCGCGTGCACGGCGCGCGGGAGAACAACCTCAAGGACATCAGCGTCGAGCTGCCGAAGCGCCGGCTGACCGTCTTCACCGGGGTGTCCGGGTCGGGCAAGAGCTCGTTGGTCTTCGCGACCATCGCGGCCGAGTCGCAGCGCATGATCAACGAGACCTACAGCGCCTTCCTGCAGGGCTTCATGCCCTCCCTCGCGCGCCCGGACGTGGACCACCTCGAGGGCCTGACGACGGCGATCCTCGTCGACCAGGAGCGCATGGGCGCCAACATCCGCTCGACCGTCGGCACCGCGACGGACGCCAACGCCCTGCTGCGAGTTCTGTTCTCCCGGTTGGGGACCCCGCACGTCGGCTCGCCGCAGGCGTACGCGTTCAACATCCCCTCGGTGTCCGGGGCCGGCGCGGTCACCATCCAGACCGGCGCCAAGAAGGGCACCAAGGAGAAGCGCACCTTCTCGATCACCGGCGGCATGTGCCCCGAGTGCGAGGGGACCGGCAAGGTCTCGGACTTCGACCTGACAGCGGTGTATGACGAGACCCGCTCCCTCGCCGACGGGGCGATCCTGGTCCCGGGCTACAGCATGGACGGGTGGTACGGCCGGATCTTCTCGGGCTTCGGCTTCGACATGGACAAGCCGATCGCGCGGTTCACCCAGAAGGAGCTGCAGGACCTGCTCCACAAGGAGCCGACCAAGATCAAGGTCGAGGGCATCAACCTGACCTACGAGGGCATCATCCCGCGCATCCAGAAGTCCATGCTGTCCAAGGACCGCGAGGCCATGCAGCCGCACATCCGGGCCTTCGTCGACCGGGCGGTCGTCTTCCAGGACTGCCCCGCCTGCGACGGCACCCGCCTGGCGCAGCACGCGCTCGACTCGCGCATCGACGGCGTCAACATCGCCGAGTGCTGCGCCATGCAGATCACCGACCTCGCGGCCTGGGTGCGCGGGCTGAAGCACCCCCAGGCGGCGCCGCTCCTCACGGGGCTGCTGCACCTGCTCGACTCGTTCGTCGAGATCGGGCTGGGCTACCTGTCGCTGGACCGGCCCGCCGGGACGCTGAGCGGGGGAGAGGCCCAGCGCACCAAGATGATCCGCCACCTCGGGTCGTCGCTGACCGACGTCACCTATGTCTTCGACGAGCCGTCGATCGGCCTGCACCCGCACGACATCCAGCGGATGAACGAGCTGCTGGTGCGGCTGCGCGACAAGGGCAACACCGTGCTCGTCGTGGAGCACAAGCCCGAGATGATCGCGATCGCGGACCACGTCGTCGACCTGGGCCCGGGCGCCGGAGCCGCAGGAGGCGAGGTGTGCTTCGAGGGCACCGTCGCCGGGCTGCGGCGCAGCGGCACGCTGACCGGACGCCACCTGGACGACCGGGCACGGCTCAAGGAGACCGTGCGGGAGTCGTCGTCGACCTTCCCGATCCGAGGTGCCTCGACCCACAACCTGCAGGACGTCGACGTCGACGTCCCCCTCGGCGTGCTGTGCGTGGTGACCGGGGTCGCCGGCTCGGGCAAGTCGTCGCTGATTCACGGGTCGCTGCGCGGCGACGAGGTCGTCGTCATCGACCAGATCGCCATCAAGGGCTCGAGGCGGTCCAACCCGGCGACCTACACCGGTCTGCTGGAGCCCGTCCGCAAGGCCTTCGCCAAGACGAACGGCGTCAAGCCCGCTCTCTTCTCGGCGAACTCGGAGGGCGCCTGCCCGAGCTGCAAGGGGGCGGGCGTGGTCTACACCGAGCTCGGCTTCATGGACACCGTGTCGACGCCCTGCGAGGTGTGCGAGGCCAAGGGCTTCCAGCCCGAGGTGTTGGAGTACCACCTCGGCGGCAAGGACATCGCCGAGGTCATGGCGATGTCGGTGGCCGAGGCGTGCGCGTTCTTCGCCGAGGGGGACGCCCGGATCCCGGCCGCGCACACGATCCTGCAGCGGCTCGAGGACGTGGGCCTCGGCTACCTGACGATCGGTCAGCCGCTCACCACCCTGTCCGGCGGCGAGCGGCAGCGACTCAAGCTCGCCTCGCAGATGGGGGACAAGGGCACGACCTACGTGCTCGACGAGCCGACCACCGGCCTGCACCTGGCCGACGTCGAGAACCTCCTCGGCCTGCTCGACCGGCTGGTCGACGGTGGCAAGTCGGTGGTCGTCATCGAGCACCACCAGGCCGTCATGGCCCACGCGGACTGGATCATCGACCTGGGTCCGGGCGCGGGGCACGACGGCGGACGCGTCGTCTTCGAGGGCACGCCCGCCGAGCTCGTGCGCCGGCGGGACACGCTGACCGGCAAGCACCTGGCCGAGTACGTCGGCGCCTAGGCTTGATCCATGGACAGCCGCAGCAAGCAGCAGGTCAAGGACGACCTCATCGCCTACCTCCGGACGCGTCTTGCCGCCGGCACCTCGAGCACGGCGCAGCAGGCGGCCGCCGGTGCGGGTGCGCCCGACGAGCGACGGGTCGACGACGACTCCCAGCGGGACGAGGCGGGCGACCTGCACGACATCTTCGGCCGGGCGGACGCCCAGGAGCGGCTCGACCTCAAGGAGGCCCGGTCCCTGGACGTGTCCGAGCGCGACGTCGTGGGGCCGGGCGCGATCGTCGAGCTGGACGGGCAGCACTACGTCATCGGTGTGCCCACGGACGCCTTCGAGTCCGGCGGGATCACCTACGAGGGCATGGCGACCGACGCCCCGATCTATGACCTGATCCACGGGTTGCGGGCCGGCGACACCTTCACCTTCGGCGGGCAGGACCAGACCATCACCTCGGTCGACTGACCCCGCCCGTCGGGCGGTTGCATTCGTCCACGGCGCCCGAGTGGGTTAGGCTGGCCGCGTTGTTGAAGTTGATGTGCACAGCAAGGCGGTGCTGATCCACACGGGATCGAACCGTATTTCTGAGCCTGTCCGTGACAAGCATCATCGACATCGCGCGTCCCCGAGGTCCGGGTGACCGCCCTCAGAAAGAGGTTCTGACATGGCAACTGGCACCGTGAAGTGGTTCAACGGCGAGAAGGGCTTCGGCTTCATCGCCCCCGAGGACGGCTCTGCTGACGTCTTCGCGCACTTCTCCGCGATCAACTCGACCGGCTACCGCTCGCTCGACGAGGGCGCCAAGGTCGAGTTCGACACCGAGCAGGGCCCCAAGGGTCTGCAGGCGTCGAACATCACCGTGATCGGCTGATCACCACGCACCTAGGCTCACCAGCCTGACGAGAGGCCCCCGCCACCACTGGTGTCGGGGGCCTCTTGCTGCCCGGACGTCGTACGCCGATGCCCGGCGGCTCAGCGGCTCCCCGCCTCGGCGGGCGGTTGCGGCATACCCACGCGCAGCCGGTCGCTCAGGAACGCGAGGATCTCGTCCCGCGCGACCACCGTGGGGTGGCCGGCCTCGTCGACGAGGTGGGCGGTGACCACGCTGTGGGGCGTCTGCACCACGTGCTCGAAGAACGGTGGGGGAGCAGGGTTGGCGGCGGCGCCAGGCAGCACGCGCCCGTCGAAGGCGTCCCCCAGCAGCCGGCGGTAGGCCGCGAACCGCTGTCCGGTGCACCACCGGTCGTCGTCGAAGCGGTAGGCCAGGACGGTCAGTCCGTCCCGGTCCACCCGCTCGCGGACAGCGGCCTGGTCCGCCTCGTCCAGCTCCACCCGCCGGGGTCGTCCAGCGGCAGGGACGGGTGGTTGACCACCGGCGCGACCACCGCCGGCTCTAGGGTCATGGTGAGGGCGAAGTTCCCGGTGAAGCACAGGCCCACCGCCCCGACACCCGGTCCGCCGCACTCGGCGTGCGCGACCCGGGCCAGGCCCCGCAGCCAGACGGTCACCGGGCTCGTGCCACCCCCGGCGAACGCCCGGAACTCCTTGCTGACGCAGGCCCGCTGGGCCACCTCGTAGCCCTCCGCCGTGGGGTAGGCGCCGTCCCGCCCGAACAGCGACGGGACGTAGACGGTGAACCCCGCGTCCCGGATCCACCGCGCCAGCCGCAGCACGTCGGGGCTGATGCCCGGCATCTCCGGCATCAGCACGACCGCCGGCCCGCGACCCGCGACGAGGACGCGCTTGACGACGCCGTCCACCGCGACCTCCCGGCGGGCGAAGTCCTCGTGCGGGTCGTCCCGATCGTCCCGGCCGGGCGTGCTGTCACGAGTGTCCGACGTCGTCATGCCTCCAGCCTGAACGAGCGGGCACCGCAAGGACAGCGGCGGGATCGCCATACGCTGGGGTGATCTCGCCACGACGCCGAGGAGGGGCCATGGCCGCACTGCGCATCGGGGTGCTCGCGCATCCGGGCTGCTTCGCGTCCGAGGTGTATGGCGTGCCCGACCTGCTGACGATGGCGAGCCGTGTGGCGCGGGGGAGCGGCGAGGCCGGGTATGCCGTGTCGGTGGTCTCGCCGCGCCGCAGGGTGGTGGCCTCCGGCGGGACACCGATCGCGGTGTCGGGCGACCTGGACGTGGACGTGCTGGTCGTGCCGGGCTTCGAGGCGCCCGACGTCGCCGGGCTCCGGGAGCACGTCACGACGCTCGGTCCGGAGGCCGACGTCGTGTCCGCGCACGCGGCGGCCGGGCGGGCCGTCGTGTCGATCTGCGTCGGTGCCTTCGTGCTGGCCGAGGCCGGCGTGCTGGCCGGTCGTCGGGCCACGACGTCCTGGTTGTTCGCCGACGAGCTCGCCCGGCGCTGCCCGGACGCCGACGTGGTGCCCGCCGAGCTGGTCGTGACGGACGCCGGGGTCACGACCACGGGCGCCTTCAGCGCGATGTACGACTTCGCCCTCGGCCTGATCGCCGAGCACGACGGCCCGCGCGTCGCCCGAGCCACGGCCCGCATCGCCCTGCTCGACGGGGCCAGGACCTCGCAGGCCCCGTATGTCGACACCGCGCTGCTGCCACGACCAGGAGAGACCTTCTCCGACAGGGTGATTCGCCACCTCGAGCAGACGCTGGCGGAGCCGTACGACCTGGCGAGGCTGGCCGACGCCCTGCACGTCAGCACCCGCACCCTGCTGCGACGCGTCGCGGCCGAGACCGGGCAGAGTCCACTGCAGCACCTGCAGACGGCGCGCGTGCAGCGAGCGCGCCACCTCCTGGAGACGACCGACCGCACGGTGGCGGAGGTGGCCAGGACGGTGGGCTACCGCGACCCGGGGGGCTTCGCTTCGGTGTTCGCCCGCAGCACCGGGCTGCGCCCCCGCGACTACCGCGCGGCCTTCGGCCGAGCCACCTCTAGCTGAGCGGATTCGGGCCGAGCACGATCACGCGAAGTCCACCGCCTGCGCGAGGTCGGTGCGCTCCGGGATCGGCAGGTCGTCGACGCCTCCTGCAGCCCGAGCCGCCTGCAGGAGCGCGAGCGCGATGTTGGGTCTGCGTACCGCTGTGGTCACGATGTCGCGGATCTCGGCCTCCAGGGAGCGTCCATGCTCCGCGGCCTGGGCAGCGAGCTGCTCCTGCACTGATTGGTCAAGACCGCGTATGACGATTGATTCCATGGGCCCACCTCCCACGTGTGATGGGGCTGACGATGTCGCTAGCTTCTTGAGACGATCCCGGCATGAGGAACGGCCACAGGCCCGGTGCCTGGCAGACGCTGCTGACCTTCCGGCCCGCGGCGATGAGGCGGCGCAGCACGGCGCTGCTCGTCGCACCTGCCTGGGCGGGCCTGGTCGTCGCAGCGCGATCGGACGGCCGGTCGAGGGACTCCTGGTGGCGCTGGGCAGCTACGTCGTCCTGTTCGGGGGCGGGCGTCCGGTGGGGGAGCGGGTGCGTGCCTACCTGATCTCTGCCATCGGTCTCGTGCTGGCGGTGGCCTCGGGCATGGTGGTCGGTGGCTCGACCTGGTGGACGCTGGCGGCATACCTCGTGGTGTCGGTGGTGGCGGTGCTGGTCACACGGCCGCGTGGCTGCTGGACCAGGACGGCTCGGCCTTCATCGTCCACTCCAGCCCCGACAACTACGCCAACATCCCGACGCGCTACGCGCCGAACGGTCCGGACCAGGCCACCCGGTCGACCGGTGACGCCGGCACCCGCCAGGCCTGCGGGGTCGTGCGTCGACGCTGAGCGCGGGGGCAGGCCTCGCCGTCTCCGTGTTCTCGGCCGCGGGAGTCCGCGACGGCTCGGTCCGAGACGTCGCGGAGCGAGCCGGTATGACGCACGCGGGGCTGCGGCATCACTTCCCGACGAAGCTGGACCTGCTGCAGGCCGTGCTCACGTGGCGGGACCAGGACGCCCTGCAGCGCCTCGACGCGCTGCACGTGGACGGGGTGGACGTCATACGGGCCTGGCTGGCCGAGGTGGGACGAAGCCGGGACACGCCCGAGCTCGTCGACCTGCACGTGACCCTGTCGGCGGAGGGGACCTCCGTCGACCACCCGCTGCACGAGTACTTCGTCCGGCGCTACGACCGGCTCGTGGTCGGGTTGCGGCAGGCCCTGGAGCTGGCCGAGTCGCGCGGGGAGCTGCTGCCCGACGTGGACTGCGAGCACGCCGCGCGCATCCTGATCGCCGTGACCGACGGGCTGCAGGTCCAGTGGCTCCTGGACCGGGAGTCGGTCGACATGGTCGCGATGCTGCGCCGCCACCTCGGATCGATCGTCGCCGTCCCCTTGTGAGCGCGACCGGCGTCAGGGCTGGCGTCTCCCCCTGCACCTCCTTACTCTTGTGTAAGGAGGTGCACATGTCGACTGCCACGATGACGAGCAAGGGTCAGATCACCATCCCCAAGGACGTCCGGGAGGAGATGGGCCTGACGCCCGGCACCACGGTGACGTTCACCCGCAACGAGAGTGGGGACTACGTCCTGACGACGCGACGGCACAGCGTCCTTGATCTGTTCGGGACGTTGAGGGGTGACGGACCGCCGGCCACCCTGGACGACATGGACGAGGCGATAGCCGCCGCAGCGGGGGAGTCCATGCCGTGATCGCCGTTGACACCAACATCCTCGTCCGGTTCCTCGCCGGCGACGATCCGCACCAGAGTCAGCTCGCCCGAAGGGTGATCGCAGACGCGTCACCGCAGGATCCGCTCTTCGTGGGCTCCGTCGCGCTGGTGGAGACGTGGTGGGTCATGCGGCAGGTCTACCGAGCGTCCGCGGACCAGATGCTCGACGCCATCCGCCGCCTGTCCATCGATGACGCTCTGGTCCTGCAGGACCGGAAGGCACTGGCCTCCGCGTTGGCGGCCGTCGCCGAAGGCGCGGACTTCGCGGACGCGCTCATCGCCGCCGTCGCCCGCACGCACGGGTGTCGAGAGACCCTGACCTTCGATCGCAAGGCGGCAGCACGAGCCGGCATGACGCTCCTGGAGGACCTCGACAAGACCTAGGGCTTGCGAACCCCGCCGACCGCGTCATACGGGCAAGCGGTTCAGATGCGCCGCACAGCGGACATGTCGGCGCAGACGACGCCCGGGTTTCCGTCCTGGTCGGCGAGCACGGTGAGACCAGGCGCATCGGTGTCGTCGACGACGGTTCCCCCTGCAGCGATGGCGGCGGCGACCCGTCTCTCGACCACCTCGGGCGCCACGTAGACCTCGACATGGAAGCGCTGCTGCGGCTCCTTGCCCTCGTCGACGTCCTGCTTGGTCACCCATTGGACGACGTGCTCGGTGCCTTCGTCGTCCCGATAGATGGCGTCGTCGCTGACCAGCCTGAGGTCGACGTAGCCGGGGCCGATCGACACGATCGGGTGATGCCCAAGCTCATCGCCGGCCCGGCCAGCGGCCACGACAAAGCTTGCGCCGGTGGAGAATTCGCTGACCAGATAACGGGCGTGGAGGCCCTGGGCGAGCTTGCGCCCGTCGGTGAGGTCGGCCTGGGCGATCTGCTCGCCGCGCATCATGTCCATGAGCAGACGCTAGCGATGGCGCAACAAAGATCAAGGCTTGACCGGATCACCGGGCTGTGCGGCCGGCCCCACACCGATGGTGACGGCGCCACGTCGGTGCTCGATGCACAGGACCAGGACGTCGTGATAATCAGCCCTTGGGCGCCAGCGGTGATGGCGCCCCTTCCAGCCTCACACTCAAAACGCCGATAATCCACATTATGTCACAAGGGACTTTCATGTTGCACTTGAGGTGGCTCTCGACGACGGCGACGATTCGGCTGGGCGGGGTGATCGTCTCGATCAATGCCTGGCCGACCTGGAGGCTCGCCATCTGGCCAAGCAGCGCGGGAGCTGGCGAGCGAGCGATGTCAGCCACGCATGACGGGTCGGTGAGCAAGGGCGCCAACCACACGGCTGGCACGGAGCCGTCGGCCGCCCACGCTGCGGCATACGTACCGAGGGACTTGCCGATCACGAGGCGGTGTGTGGCGAAGGTCGTCCTCTCCCCTAGCTCACGCACCGCGGTCGCGACCACTGCACGGCGAGCCGCGTCGTCGAGGTCCTACAGCTGCCAAACAGCATGGACGGTCCAGCCCGCGAGCGCGAGGGCCCGGAGGGGAAGAGCCAGACCTGGCCTGTCGACCGAGTAGCCACGACCTGCAGGACCAATGCACACCGGCGCGGATCCGCTGCGGGCTGGTTTCCCTTCCACGACTGGGTCTTCACTGTCGCCAACCGAGCAGGCTACTCGCCGTCTGTGGGTGGCAGCACAGGTGAGTCGAGGCGGGCCATGGCGTCGTACTCCGGGCTGCCCGGCTCGGCGTGGTAGGTCATCATCGTCAGCCCGCCCTCCCCCTCGATCCGCAGGACCTGGTAGTCGACGGTGAGCTCGCCGACGAGGGGGTGGAGCAGCCGCTGCGAGCCCGTGACGTAGAGGCCGACGTCATACCGGTCCCACAGTCGGCTGAATTCGGGGCTCGTCCGGCGAAGGTCGGTCACCAGGGCGGCCACGTCGGCAGCGTTGGGCTCGGTCGAGGCCAGACGCCGCAGGGCCGACACGAGTCCCGCAACCTGAGCCTCCCAGTCGACGTAGAGCTCACGCGCCGCCGGGTGCAGGAAGCCGTAGCGCGCCGCATTGCGCTCGGCCTCGGGCCAGTCGGACAGTCCGGCGAGCAGGCGCAGGCCGGACGGGTTCCACGCCAGGTAGTCGCCGATGCGGTTGGTGACGAACGACGGGAGTGGACGCAAGGCGTCAAGCATGCGGATGACACCCGCCGGGACGTCGGACCCGACGGTGACGTTGTCCGCGAGGTCCATGCGGTCGGCCTGCTGCGCCAGCTCGCGCAGGTGGTCGCGCTCGGCGTCGTCGAGCAGGAGCGCCCGCGCCAACGACTCGACCACCGCCGGGCTCGGGCGCCGCTCCTTGCCGCGCTCCAGGCGGATGTAGTAGTCGTTGCTGATGCCGGCCAGCGCAGCCAGCTCCTCGCGTCGCAGACCGGGGGTACGGCGCATCCCGATTCCTCGGCGCAGCCCGGCCTGCTCGGGAGCCAGGCCGTCGCGGCGTGCCTTGAGGAAGGCGCCGAGCGGCGACTCGTGGCGGGGGCGTGAGGGCATGCCAGCCATTCTCGCCGTGGCTGGGGAGGTGTGCCACTCCCCCGAACACGCCGGTCTTCCTCGACTCCACGAGCGACGGGAGGCTCGAGTCATGACGACCACATCCACTCGCGGGGCTACGGCGATGCTCGTCACCGTCCTCACGATCGGCGCCGGAGTCCGGTGACCAGGCCACCACGGCGGCACCAACCAGCGCGAGCTCCAGCCCCAGCACCAGTACTGCTTCGAGCCAGGAGCCGACACCCGAGGAGACGTCGATGTCCGAGAACCTGAGTCAGCGCGACCGCGAGGCGATCGCGGCCAATGTCCAGGCCCGCCAGCGTGCCATGGTCGACGGGGACACAGCAGAGCTCCGGGAGCTATCGGCGCCCGACTCCCGCTCCGAGCACATCTCGGGCTATGACCAGCCGCGCGAGGAGTGGTTCGACCAGATCGAGTCGGGCTACTTCGACTACCACACCATCGACGACGACTCGATCGACATCACGCCGGTCGCAACGGACGCGGTGAGGGTGGTGACCCGCAGGACGATCGACGTCACCATCGCTGGGTCGCGGAACACGTGGCGGCTCGAGTCGACCGCCGACTACGTCAGGGTGGACGGTCGCTGGCTGTCGGGCAACAGCCGCTCGCGGATGCTGTAGGACTCCCCTGGCCAGACCCCGCGAGTCAGCCGCGCTTGGGGTGGATCGCCTTGTCGACCTGGCTCGCCGGATTCTCAGCGGCCTTCTTCTCGCGCCGCTTCTCCTTGAGGGACTTGGTGCTCTTCTGCGACAACGAGTGCCGCGGGGACTTGTCGGACATGGCCACTCCCTAGCGGAGCCAGCGGCTCCTTCCCCTGACCGTACGCCTGTCATGGGTCAGGCGGTACCCCCGACGCGCGGCGCACCCGCCTCGCCCCAGCGCGGTCCCTCGATGGGCACACCTCTTGCGCTGAATACGACCGTATGCAGCAGGGCGAATACGCTCGTATTCACTAGCCAAGGTGGTCACCACCGCCACCACTCCCCTGGCCGGCGTCGCGGCGTGACTACCCTGGACGTCATGCCCCTCACGCAGCGGCAGGCGGAGCTCGCCGACGCCGCCCTCGCGATCGTCGCGCGGGACGGCAGCGCGGCGGTCAGCTTCCGCACGATCGCCGCGGAGTCCGGCTGGTCCCTCGGGGCGGTGCAGCGAGCCTTCGCCAGCAAGGGCGAGACTGAGGCCGCCATGCTCGAGCGGCTCCGCGCCGGGGTCGGCACGCCTCCGGGGGAGCCCGGCCGGCCGACGCTGCAGACCTGGCTCGTGGAGCTCGTCGTCTCGACCCTCCCCCTGGACGAGCGGCGACGAGCCCTGACGCTGCAGGGCGCTGCCTTCGCCGAGCGTGCGGCACACGACAGCTCCATCGGTGCCACCATCGCCGCCGGCGACGACGAGATCCGTGGGCTGCTCGCCTCCCTCGTCAGCCGCGCCACGGCGGAGGGCGAGATCGGCCGCGACATCGATCCGGACGCCACCGCTCACCTCGTCCTCGCCCTGGCGCAGGGCCTCGCGGCTCAGCTGCTCTACCAGCCTCTCGACGAGGACGAGGTGCGCCCGCTCGTCCACACCGCCGTCGGGCGCCTCCTCGGGCACCCCTCCTAGCAGCAGGGTCAGCCCCACGACGTCCTCAGCGGGGCGAGGGTCGTTCCTGCCGCAGCTCGGAGGCCGCCGCCCTGACGGCAGTCATCAGGTCCTGCAGCACCGCCTGCACCTCGTCCGGATCACGCTCCAGGTGAGCAAGGACGCGCACGTAGCCCAGGCCGAAGGCGTCATACGCGCGGTCGTGGATCCGCTGCCCCGCACGGGTCAGCCGCACCTCCTGCCGGCGCTGGTCCGTCCGGCCGCGCTCCTTGACGACCCACCCCCTCCTGGCGGCCGACGCCAGCCAGTCGGACATCGTCGTGAGCGGTATGCCGAACCGCCCCGCCAGCTCGGTCGCCGTCGTCCCCGGGGTGAGCAGGATCGCGCTCAGCATCGCGTAGTCGGGACCATCCAGCTCCAGGTCGGCCAGGGCCACGGCCATCAGCTCGCCGACCGCTCGATCCAGCACGAATGCGTCGAGGAGCGGAGTGCTGCGGAGCGGCCTGACCTGCATGGACGGATGCTACCCCGAGACAATGCTACGGATCCGGAGTATCTTGTCGGCATGTCGCGACGCCGCCGTTCGACCCTGGCCGTGATCACCCTGGCCCTCGTGGCCGCGTGCGCGGACGGCGCAGGCTCGGCCGGCCCCAGCACGGGCCCGTCCTCCAGCGGAGCGGGCGGAGGATCGACGAGCACCACTGCGGCGCAAGGCCCCTCGGCCCTCCCCACGCTGTCAATCCCCGGCCTCCGGACGGCCGTCGTGACGGACCAGCTGGCCGTGCCCCGCCGGGTCGTGCGCCTCGACCGGACCCGCCGCCTCGTCCAGGACCAGGTCGGCACGATCCGCGTGCTGCAGGGCGACGTGCTGCGCGCCCAGCCGTTCCTGGACGTGCGGGCCAGCACGCTCGGCCCCAGCTCGAGCTCGCTGGAGCTGGGCCTGGCGGGGTTCCAGCCGGCACCCGACTTCGCGACCTGGACCACGATCAGCCTGCCGATCACGACGGGCGGCAAGCTGTGGGACCTCACCACCGACGGGGAGCACCTCTATCTCATGCTGGCCACCCCCGGTGGGCCCGCTGGGACGATGCTGCGAATCGAGCGGGCCTGACGTCGCCGTCATCACCGTCCCGCCTCGCGCAGGGCATCCTGGACCAGACACCCAGGAGGCAGAGGCACCGTGCCCGACGACACCAGCTCCCGCGAGCACAGGCCGGGGCGGCGCGCCGTCCTCGTCGGCGGCGCCGCGACGCTCGCGACCGCCGCGGCCCTGTGGGCAGCACGAGATCCCTTGCAGGAGACCGTGGACCAGCTGTCAGAGAGCGACCCGTCGACGCCGTCGGGCGATCCGACCGGCGTCGCGTCCGAGCAGCTGCCGCGCCTCGATCGGCTGGCTGGCGCCCGCCTCTACTACGAGGTCTCCGGGACACCGACGGGGTTCCGGATCGAGCCTGCGTTCGCCCAGCGGCTGTCCGACACCCTGGCCCGGCACTGGACCTACCTGCCCGCACCGCCACCGGCCCAGCTCTGGTCGTATGGCGCCTGGGTCAGGGCCGAGGACCGCCCTCGCCTCTCGTGGCACCACGCCGGACGCGCCTTCGACCTGGCCCGGGTCCGCACCGGTGCAGGTCAGGAGCTGGTCAGCTGCCGCTACGACCTGTGGCAGAGCGCCACCGGCGGGGAACGGGCCGCGCGCGAGCGCTCGTACTGGCGCCTCGCCGCCAGCCTGCACCACGACTTCGCCTCGGTCCTGACCTATCTCTACGACCAGGCGCACCACAACCACATCCACGTCGACGACGGCCGCTCCGGTCCCGCCGGCAGCGCCTTCTCCCCCGGCTCGCGCGTGCAGGTCCAGGCCGTACAGGCCATGTGCCGTCACGTCTGGGGCCTCGACATACAACCGACCGGGTCCTGGGACGACGACACGCGGTCGGCGACGCAGGACGTCCTCGAGCGCGTGGGCGTCGGCGGCCGGCTCACGCAGGGGCAGAGCCACTGGCGGGCCTTCCTCGACGCGACGGCGCGGCAGGCCTGACGCGCCTGCCCCTCCCCGCACCGGCAGGCGGTCACACCTGGGCTGATCCCGGAGTCACTACCCATGACGGACCACGTGATGGGAGTGTGACGACCATGGACCAGACGGACGCCTTCGAGGCGGTGCGGCCGCGGCTGCTGCGGATCGCGGGCGGGGTGCTCGGGGACCGCGCCGAGGCCGAGGACGTGGTGCAGCAGGCGTGGATCCGACTGCAGGGCACCGACGCCGACATCGACAGCCTGACCGCCTGGCTCACCACCGTGACCACGCGACTGTGCCTGGACCGGCTGCGGGCCCGCACCCCCCTGCCCGTCGACGACCTCGAGCTCACCGCCACCGCGCCCGACCCGGCCGACGAGGTCGCCCTCGCCGACACCGTCGGTGTGGCGCTGCAGGTCGTCCTCGACCGGCTGACCCCGGCAGAGCGGGTGGCGTTCGTGCTGCACGACACCCTCGCGATCGACTTCCCCACGATCGCGGCGATCCTCGGCACGACCCACGCGGCCGCTCGCAAGCTGGCCTCCCGTGCGCGACGCAAGGTCACGCAGCCCCGGGCCGAGGAGCGACGCGCCGACTGGGAGGTCGTGGACGCCTTCCTCGCCGCGGCCCGCGAGGGTGAGTACGCCCGGCTCCTCGAGCTGCTCGCGCCCGACGCGGTCGTGGCCGCCGACGCGGCCGCCATCACCGCGGGCACCCCCACCCGGCTGGAGGGCCGCCGGGCCGTGGCGGAGATGTTCGACGGGGCCGCCAGGGCCGCGCTGCCCACCCTCCTCGAGGGCCGCCCCGGCGCGGCGTGGTACCACCGCGGCGAGGCGCGGGTCGCCTTCGACTTCACGATCGTCGACGGGCTGGTGCACCGCATCGACTTCCGGGCCGACCCGGCCGTCCTGGCAGCCCTGACCCGTCGTTGACGCCCGGCGGTCACACTCGGCCGCCGCCTGTCGTCACCAGAGCATCACCGCACCATCACAGCGACCAACAAGGAGCACGATCGTGAAGACCGTGAAGAACATGACCTGCCGCCAGCTCGGCGGACCCTGCGACACCACCCACACGGGCGAGACCGCCGACGACGTCATCCACGCCCAGGACCAGCACCTCAAGGACGCCGTCGCCGGCGGCGACACCGCCCACGAGGAGGCCGCCCGCGAGATGCGGGGACGCTGGAAGAACCCCGTCAAGGGCATGGGGTGGTACCGCGACGCCAAGAAGGCCTTCGCCGCGCTTCCCGAGGGCTGAGCCCTGCGCCGCAGCTGTTGCTAGCGTCGGAGGCGTGACCCTGCTGCGTCCGATGACGCTCGCGCGGCGGCCTGCCACAGGTGCATGACGGCGTAGGACCGCCATGGCGCCCAGGACTCCGCCCGCCGGGCCAGGACCCGGTGCGCCTCGCGTGTGGGCACGGGGGCCCGGAGCATGCCCAGCGAACGGGCGCCGGCCACCAGGGCCACGTCGGTGGAGAGCCAGGCGTCGGGGTCGCCCAGCACGCGCATCGCGACGTACGCAGCGGTCCACGGACCGATCGACGGTCGCTGGACCAGGCTCTCCCGCAACAGGACCGGGTCCGTCGCGCGGTCGATCACGAGTGCACCGGAGGCCAGGTCACGAGCGGCCGTCAGGACAGCTGCCGTGCTGCGTCCCGGCAGCCGGAGCGGACGCTGCGGGTCCGGAGCCGTCCCGGGCACCGGATCGGGGACGACCTCGGCGATCTGGGTCGGGGTGGGAAACAGCCTATCCAGACCCGGGACTCGCGCGTCGTATGCCGAACCGCCCGCCTGGACAAGGCGACTCAGGTGCGTCCGGGCCGCGGCGACGGAGATCTGCTGGCCCACGACGGCACGCACCAGCAGCTCGGCGGCGTCGACCGAACCGGGTACCCGGATGCCCGGCACGTCTCGAACCGCCAACGACAGCAACGGGTCTCGCGCCAGCGCAGCGTCGGCGGCGATCGCGTCGTGGTCGAGGTCGAGCAGTCGCCGTGCCGCGTCCACGAGCTCGGACTCCTGCGCTCCGCCGGACGTATCGACCTGCACCTCGAGTCGCCAGCCCGCGCCGGCGGCACGGGCCGAGACGCCGAGAGTGCCTGTGCCAGAACGTGTCCGGAGCGTCCGGGCATAGGTCAGCCGGTCGCCCGCCAGGTGGGCGACCTCCACGCCCGGCACGGCGCGAGCGGCCAGGAAGGCGAAGACGCCGGGCGCGTCATACGGCTCGTGCACGCCCAGGTCGACGACCGCTCCCCCGGTCATCCCACGGGCCATCCCGTCGGCCGCGCCCCTCCCGGCCGTCGTCACCCGGGGGTCACCACGCCGTTCTCGTAGGCGAACACGACGGCCTGGGCGCGGTCGCGCAGCGCGAGCTTGGTCAGGACCTTGCTGACGTGCGTCTTGACCGTCTGGTCCGAGAGGTAGAGGCGGGCGGCGATCTCGGCGTTGGACATGCCGGTGGCGACCAGCTCGAGGATCTCGCGCTCGCGGCCGGTCAGCCGCGCGAGGGAGCCCGTGGCGGCCCGTCGCGGGGGTCGGCGCCGGGTCACCTCCTCGATCAGCCGGCGGGTGATCGAGGGCGCGAGCAGCGACTCCCCCGCCGCGACGACCCGCACGGCGCGGACCAGCTCGTCGGCGGGGGCGTCCTTGAGCAGGAAGCCGCTGGCGCCCAGCCGCAGCGCCTCGTAGACGTAGTCGTCGATGTCGAAGGTCGTGAGCATGAGGATCCTCGACGGCGGGTCAAGTCGTCGCGAGACGATCTCGGCGGTGGCCTCGAGGCCGTTGAGCACGGGCATGCGGACGTCCATGAGGACGACGTCGGGCCGCAGCCGCACGACCTCGGAGACCGCCTCCCGGCCGTCCGCGGCGTGGCCGACGACCGTGAGGTCCCGCTGGGCGGCGAGCAGCGCGCCGAAGCCCTCGCGGACCATGGCCTGGTCGTCGGCGATCAGCACGGTGACTGGCACGGTCACAGCCTAGGCCTCGTCCCGGACGGTGGCCCGGGCCGGCAGCGTGGCCCGCACCTCGAACCCGCCGTCCTCCGACGGCCCGGCGCTCAGGGAGCCCCCGACCGAGGCGGCCCGGAACTGCATGCCCAGGATGCCGTTGCCCGCGTGCGTCCCCGGCTCCGGCGTGCGGGACGAGAGCCCGTTGCGGACGCGCACGACGACGGTCGGACCGAGGTCCAGGTCCACCTGCACCTCGGCGCCCGGTGCGTGCCGCGAGGCGTTGGCCAGAGACTCCTGCAGGATGCGATAGGTCACCATCGCGGTGGCCGTCCCGCACCCGTCCGGATCGCCCTCGACGTCCCAGCGCAGGTCCAGCCCCGCCTCGCGCGCCTCCCGCAGCAGCTCGAGGGCGTCGGCGATGCCGGGCTGCGGGACGTCCTCGGCCAGCTGCCCGTCGCTGCGCAGCACGCCCAGCAGCCCACGGACCTCGTTGAGGGCCTCCCGGGCCTGGTCGGCGATGGCGGTGAACTCGACGGACACCTGCGGATCCACCCCGCCGAGCCGGTATGGCGCGCTCTGGGCCTGCACGACGACCATCGACATGCGGTGGGCGACCACGTCGTGCAGGTCGCGGGCGATGCGGGTGCGCTCCTCGGCGATCGTGCGGCGAGCGCGCTCGAGCTCGCCGAGCTCGGTCTGCTGGGCCAGCTCGCGCTGGGACCGCAGCAGCCAGCGGGCGAGCAGGCCCACGCCGAGGACCGCCGTCAGGCCGAAGACCCAGCCGGGGGCGAGCTCTCCCGGCAGGAAGGCGATGCACAGGGCGGTGGTGGCGACCCAGGTCGTGACCAGGGCACGCCGGCTCTCCCGGACCCCGACGGCCACGAGCAGGGCCAGCAGCACCAGGAACGCCGTGACCTGCCACGGGAAGTCGTAGCCGGGCTGGCGGCGGAACAGCACCGGCACCACCATGCCGCCCGCGCACCACAGCGCCCACCCCAGGAAGGGATGGCGTCGCAGCAGCAGGAGCGGTGCGACCCCGGCAGCGGCGACGACCGGACGCAGGCTCGTCGGCACGTCGTGCGTGAGCGACAGGGTCGGCCACGCGATCGTGAACAGCAGCAGGGTGAGGGCCCACAGCCAGTAGGACAGGGCCCGCACGCTGACCGCCGAGATCCGACGGATCCCGCCGCGGGCCAGCCTCGCCGGGGCGCGCGGCGGCGCTGGGCGCCTCCACGGCCGTTCACGCGTCCTGGTCACGCTTCGACAGTACGCACGGACGGCGGCCGCGTCGTCATACCGGCGGGTGAGACAGGACCGACCCTCCACGGTGAGAGGGCTCGCCCACCCCGCCGCAGCGGCGGGCCGCTCACGGCACTCGCGGGCGATCCGCCGCTCGGTCGCGAATTCCTAGCGTCACAGCCATGACTCGTCCTCCGCCCCGTGTCCTCGCCGTCCTGCTGGTCGTCATCGCCGCCGCGCTGGCCCTGACGCTCGTCAACCTCGTGCGGGGAGGCTCCGACGTCGCCCCGCCGTCGTCGCCCGCCGGCCGAGCCGTGACGGCCCTCACGACCAGCACCGGCACCCAGGCGCTGCGGGCGGTCCCGGACGACTTCGAGGCCACCCTCGGCTACCAACCGGTCCTGCAGGACGGCGAGCTGGTGCGTCCCGACGGCGACTGCTCGTCCCCGGTCCCGCTCCCCCGCACGTTCGAGCCGGCCTGCCGCCAGCACGACCTCGGCTACGACCTGCTGCGGCACGCCGCGCTGACCGGGCGCCCTCTCGGCGGCTGGGCCCGCACCTCGATCGACGAGCTGCTCCGCGTCCGCCTCCAGCGGGCCTGCGCGGCCACGGGGAACCCTGCGTGCGACGTGAGCGCGCAGGTCGCCTCGTCGGTGGTCGCCCTGAACTCCTGGCGGCAGCTCGGAGGCGTGCCCCAGGAGACGCCGGCCGTCCAGGCGTCCCTGGCGGCGTCGACCGCCGGCGTGCTGGGTGTGGGGACGCTGACGCTGCCGGGTCGGCGCCGTCGCGCGGTGGCGGCTGCGCTGCGGGCCCGCCTGCCGGGCGCCCTCACCTCCGCGCTGGTCGCGGTGGCGGTCCTGGTGTCCCTGGCCCCCTCGCTGCTCCCTCGCCCCGCCGTCGTGCAGGGGCCGCTGACGGGGGTGCTGGTGGCCGTTGCCCTCGGGGTTGGTGGGGTGGTGCGGCTCGTATGGCGCCGCCTGCCCCCTCGCCGCCTGCCCCCTCGCCGGCCGCTGCCGATCGGCCGGGGCCGCGCCCTGGCGGTCGGCAGCGGTCTCGCGGCGGTGGGCGTCGGGTCAAGCCACCGCTACCAGGAGAGCCTCGCGCTGCGCCTGGACATGGCGGGTCCTGACGGGACCTACTGGCCGGCGGTCGTGACCCTGGCCGTCGTCGTGGCGCTCCTGCTGACGGGGCTGGCTCGTGGGGTCGGGCTCGGGGTCAGGGTCGGCGTCTCCCAGTTGCGCGCCCTGCGGCCTCGGGTGCGGCTGCGCGTGACGGGGGGGGTGCGGCGTCATCATGCTCGTGCTGGGGCTGGCGGCGGGGTCGGGGGCGGTGCAGGGTCCGGTGCTCGGCCTGCTGGACAAGGACCTCGACGCCCATCACGTGATGCTGCACCGGTCCTCGGTGGGGGCGGGTCGCGTCTTCGTGCGGGTGTCGGACGTCGGCGAGGCAGCCGCGCCCGAGCAGGCAGCCCGGCTCGCCGCGTCCCGCCTCGTGGAGGCCGGCGTCCGGGGACGCCGCGCGGTGGTGGTCGTGGTCCCGACGGGGAGCGGCTGGGTCAACCGCAACGCGATCGAGGGCTTCGAGCGCCAGCTCGGCTCGGGCGTGGCGACGGTGGCCGTGCAGTACGACCGCTCACCGAGCTGGCTGAGCCTGCTCGCCGAGCGAGACGTGAGCGAGGCGTCGGCGCGGGCGGTCGTCGACGCCGTCGCCGCGCGGATCGACGAGCTGCCGGCCGGGGAGCGCCCCGCCCTCTACGTCTACGGCGAGTCGCTCGGCGCCCTGGCGGGTCAGGCGGCCCTCGCCGATCACGCGCGGGCCGCACACGTGTGCGGATCCCTGTGGAGCGGGGTGCCGGGCGGGGGCAGGCTCGGCATCGCCCGCGAGCGCGCCCTCGCCAACGCGGACGACCCCATCGTGCACCTCGTCCCCGGCACGGCCACCCACCGACCGCTGCGCTGGGCCGGTGCGGTGTGGCTGCCGTGGGTGAGCTACGGCGGGGCCGCCGTGGACACCCTGTCCTCCCTCGCGCCCGGGGACGGCCACGGCCACCGGTACGGACCCGAGCAGGACTGGACCCTGCCGACGTGCAGCACCCCCGTGGCGGCCGGGGCCCGGCATACGGGCTGACCGGGGGTCCGGCCAGGGTCGTCCCCGAGTGCGAGCCCCCAGGCCCCCTGCCTAGGTTGGAGGCATCACCACCGACAACCTCCAGGGGGAGCAGATCATGAGCGACGCACCGCAGGACAAGCAGACCTTCACCGAGCGGATGGACGTGGCCAGCCACCAGCTGGTCGGCAAGGTCCGCGAGCTGGTCCAGGACGGCAACGCCAAGCGCGTCGTCATCAAGGACCAGGACGGCAAGGAGCTGCTGACCGTGCCGCTGACCATGGGCGTCGCCGCGGGTGGCGTCCTGACGCTGGCCGCCCCGATGCTCGCCGCCATCGGAGCCGTCGCGGCCCTGGTGACCAAGGTGCAGCTCGAGGTAGTGCGCGAGGGCACGCCCGGCGAGGCTGCCGCGACCGGCTCGGACGAGCCCGGCGCCGGTCAGCCCGACGTCACGCCCCTCGGCGACGGCAGCTGATCAGCCGCACCGCGACCCACCCGAACCACCCAGCGCGAGGGCGCCCGTGTCAGCGGGCGTCCTCGTCGGGCTGGTGGATGCCGAAGACGTTGCCCTCGGTGTCGAGGTAGTAGCCCTGCCACGCCATCCCGGGGAGGGCGTACTTGGGCAGGGCCAGCGTCCCGCCCGCCTCGAGGATGCGCTGCTCGGACTCGTCGTAGTCCTCGACGCCCATGGTCAGCACGGCGCCCTTGACCGCGCCGTCGGCCGCCGGCGACGGGCCCTGTCGCTGCATGAGGGCACCGTTGATGCCGAGCGTGCCCTCCTCGCCGGTCGTGACGCCGGCATAGGGCAGGCCGGCGAACTCGCTCCAGTCCTCGTAGCTCCAGCCGAACGCCGCGGCGTAGAACGCCATCGCGCGGTCGAGGTCGTCGACGTGGATCTCGAAGTGCACAGGACGGGACATGGTGGCCTCGCTGGTTCGTCGGTGGGCGACGGTGGACGTCGGTGGACGTCGTCGGTGACGTCGGACCGGCACGAGTCTGCCGGACTAGGGTGGCCATGGCCAGACTCTCGACGACGAACGGCGCCCACCATGACGGATCACGTCGACACCCCTCCCCTGCACTCCTTCACCCGCGCCGGGCTGACCTTCGAGGTCATCGACAGCGGGCCGCGCGACGGCGAGGTGGTCGTGCTGCTGCACGGCTTCCCCGAGGACGCGACGGCCTGGACGGCGGTCTCGGAACGCCTGCACGCCAAGGGTTTCCGGACCCTCGCGCCCAACCAGCGGGGGTACTCCCCCGCCGCGTCGCCGGCCGGCAACGACGCCTACCGCGTCAGCGAGCTCGTGCGCGACGTGCTGGCCCTCGTCGACGCGTCGGGCGCCGGGCGCGTCCACCTGGTCGGGCACGACTGGGGAGGTGCCGTCGCCTGGGCCACCGCGCTGTCGGCACCCGACCGCCTGCTGTCCCTGACCGTCCTGTCCACGCCCCACCCCGCGGCGACGGAGCGAGCCATGCGGACGCCGGACCAGGCACGACGCAGCTGGTACATGCTGGCGTTCCAGGTGCCCGGCCTGCCCGAGCGGGTGCTGTCCCGGTCGATGCTGCGGTTCCTGACCAGCGCCGGCCTGCCCGCCGACCACGCCCAGCGGTATGCCGCCCGCTTCGCCACCCCGGCGAGCCTGCGCGGCCCGATCGGCTGGTACCGCGCGAGCGCCCCCTGGCGGTCGCTGACGTCCGGCGGTCTCGGCTCGAGGAAGGCTGCTGGCGGGCGTGGGGCCGCGGCGAGGAGTGCCGGCTCGACGAACGGTGCTGCCGCGCAACGGTCCTCGCAGGTCCAGGTCCCGACGACCTACGTGTGGGGACGCCGCGACGTCGCCCTCGGCCGCGCCGCTGCGGAGGCCACTGCCGCGTTCGTCGACGCGGACTACCGGTTTGCTGAGCTCGACGCCGGGCACTGGCTCCCCGAGTGCAACCCCGACGACGTCGCCGACGCGATCACGGACCGAGCGCGAGGCGGGCGCGGCACGCATGACTGACGCGCCGGCTCCACGCAGCTCGGGCGGCTCGCGTCACCGATCGTGACGTCGGGCCGGACGGGCAGCGGTGACCAGCTCCGTCATACGGGCTGAGCCTGGGTCCTGCTGAGCCTCAGGGCATCTGGATCTCACCGAGCTCGTCCCAGCCGGTGCCGGGCTTCTCGAACGAGATGACCTTGGGGCGCGTGGCGGCGTACTTCCCCTGCGTCTTCATGGCCTCGGCGAAGTGGCCGGACTCGACGTGCTCCTTGCCGGCCTGCGCGTCCTTGTAGGCCTCGATGAGGACGTACTCGTTGGGGTTGTCGCACGAGCGCGACCACTCGAACCACAGGCAGCCCGGCTCGGCGCGGCACGCCTCGGTGAACTCCCGGGTCAGCTCGAGGAAGTCGTCGGCGTACTCCGGCTTGACGTCCCACTTGACGGTGATCGTGATCATCGGGCGCTCCTCGCAAATCGGGTTTGTCGTCGCCCCATTGTGGGCCAGGCTGGCCCCCATGACGGACCCCTCCCCCGCGGACCTGCTCGCCCGGTACGACGCCCAGCTCCGCGACGAGGCCGAGCTCGTCTCGGCCGGCACCAAGGAACGGCACGGGCCCGTCCTCTGGGGGGTGTATCGCGGGGTGCGCGGCTTCGTCACCTACCGGGACCTGGGCGGGCTCGACGCGGCCAGGATCGAGCAGCTGGTGCAGAAGACGCTCGAGCACTATCGCTCGGACGAACGAATCACCAGGGTGGAGTGGAAGACTCGCGGCCACGACGTGGCGCCAGGACTGCACGACGCCCTGGTCACCCAGGGGTTCGTCCCGGGCGCACCGGAGTCCGTGATGATCGGCGAGGCTGCGAAGCTCGCGGTGGACGTGCCCCTGCCTGACGGGGCGGCCGTCGAGCTGCGGCGGGTCGAGTCGGAGGCCGACGTGCGGCGTCTGTGCGAGGCCGCGGACGAGGCCTTCGGGGAAGCCGTCCCGGGGATGGCCGATGAGCTGCTCGACCGCCTGGCGCTCGGGCGCGACGACCTGGAGCTGTGGATCGCCGAGATCGACGGGCTGGTCGTGTGCACCGGGCGGATCGAGCCTGTCGTGGGCACCGAGTTCGCCGGCCTCTGGGGCGGGGCGACGCTCGCCCAGTGGCGTGGGCGAGGGATCTATCGAGCCCTGACGGCGGCGCGGGCACGCTCGGCGCTGCGGCGCGGCGCGACCTTGCTGCACAGCGACTCGACCGAGCACTCCCGCCCCATCCTCGAGCGCTCCGGCTTCGTGAAGGTCACCACGACGACGCCGTACGTCTGGCGGCGGCCGTGAGCCTCTGGCGCTGGGGCCCTCGCCTCGCGGGTGCGAGATGACGTCGACCTCACAGGTCGTGGCGGCTGATCGGCATACGGTCAAATGATGGCTATCAGGGTCAAACGCTCTATATTTTCGATGTATCGTTCGATACCGTGGTCGTATGACGTACACCGACGTTCTCGCGGCAAGGGGCACCCTCGACGGGGCCCTGGAGGCGTTGCGCATGCTCGGTGCTGGGGTGAGCTCGGTCCAGTCCATGGATCTGGCCGGGTTGGCGGTGACCGCGACGCAGGTCGCTGCGGCGGCGCGGGGCCTGGCGTGCGCCGTCACCATCGAGGCCGGCGAGCGGGGTGTGATCCGCGAGTCGGGGTCGACTGGCGCGGCCGCCTGGCTGACCGATGCCGGCGCCGCGCTCACCGAGACCGACGCGCACGCCATCCGACGGGCGATCGACACGACGACCCGGCCGGTACTGTCCGGGCTCCGCGACGCGCTCAGGACGGGTGACGTGACTCCGAGCGACGCGGGCCGCGCCGCCTCTGTCTTCGACGAGCTGCGCACCGCCACCGACCCGGCCATGCACGACGAGATCGCCGAGGCCGCCACGACCCTCGCCCGCCAGTGCACCAGCCGGCGCTCGCTGGCCCGGTTCAAGACCGACATGCTCGCCCGCTACGGCACCCTCGACAGCGAGGAACGCACCCGCAGCCACCACGCCGCCCAGCGCGGCCTGTCCGGATTCACCGAGATGCCGGACGGGCTCTATCGCCTCGAGGGCCTGCTCTCCCCGACCGACAAGGCCACCTTGGACGCCGCCCTCACGGCTCTGTCGGCGCCGGTCCCCAACCCCGAGCCCGGCCAGATCGACACCCGGCTCCCCCGCGAGCGCCGCTTGGACGCTCTCATGCGGATGGCGGAGCTCGTCGGCGCCTCCACGGTGACCGGACCCATGGGTGCCGGCACCAGGGTCAACCTCACGCTCCCGCTGGATGCGCTCGCCCGGCCGTGCGAGCATCGGGCCAAGGACATGTTCGGGCTCTGGCGGCCCACCGGGGAGCCGTGCGACTGCACCACGCCCGTGGCCGCCGTCGACGACCTCGGCACCCACCTGCTTCCGGCCTACGCCCGCGAGCTCTCCTGCGATGCCGAGGTCACGCCCGTCTGGCTGGGTGAGGGTGGCCAGCCCCTGACCCTTGGACGGACGGAGCGTCTGGCCAGCAAGGGGCAGCGGAGCGCGCTCGAGGTGCGCGACGGCGGATGCAGCTTCCCCGGCTGCGACAACCCCGCCTCCTGGTCACGGGTCCACCACATCGTCCACTGGGCCGACGGTGGCGCCACCGACGCCGACAACCTCGCCCTGCTGTGCGGACCGCACCACCGGTTCGTCCACCGGCACGACATCACCGGACGCGTCACCCCCGACGGCGGCCGGGTCGAGTGGGACGTGGTCAACGTCCTGGGCGGGTGGCGCCCCGCACCCCGACCTGCAGACGCAACTGGCCCGCCCGACCCGGCGGACGCCACAGGCACCCCTGACCGGACACCACCGGCAGGCGACTCCGTCGAGGCGCACGGGGAGACGCCGGGCGTGAACCGGCCGGAGACCGATCCGCCCGGCGACCACGACCTGGCGACCTGACCCGTTGCCGTGTGCCCTGGTGCCTCCGCGCCGGGGTCAGGCGGCCATGCCCACGCACAGCTGCCAGGTCACGCCGTAGCGGTCCCCCACCCACCCGAAGTACGGCGCGAATCCGTAGTCACCGCGCGGCATGTAGACCTGCCCGCCATCGACCAGGACGTCCCAGACCCGATCGAGCTCGGCCTGGTCCGCGCAGTCGACCCACAGCGAGATCGACGGGGTCAGGCCGAACGCATGGGAGACCCCCGAGTCCACCACCATGACGCGGTGGCCCTTGAGCTCGGCGGACGCGTGCAGGACCGGCCCGGTCGCCTGCCCCAGATCACCCTCACGACGAGCCAGCAGCCCCGCGACCCAGTCACCCCCGAAGGCCTCGGCATACAGGTCGAGGGCGCCCTCGGCGCCTCCCTCGAGCATGATGAGCGTCGCGGCACCCTGGGTCTGCGTCATGACGCCACCCTAGACGGGCATGACGGGCCGGAACAGGCATGATGACCCGGTGCCTCCCCGCTCCCCGCTCCCGCCCCGCCACGGGCTGCAGTCGGCCTGGGTGCGTACTCCGGACCGGGATCCGGGCCGGGTCGCCCCCTGGGAGACGATGCGAGACTGGTTACGGCACAAGCTCCCTGACGAGGTCGATGTCGAATCGATGCTGGCCGCAAAGCGATTCGTGGACGACGATGGTCACCCCTGGACCGGAGACGAGCCCTACCGCCCGCACACCTTCGTGTGGTTCCACCGTGACCTGCGCGAGGAGCCTGTCGTGCCAGGCGAGCTCACCGTCCTGCACCAGGACGAGCGGATCGTCGTGGTGGACAAGCCGCACTTCCTCTCGACCATCCCGCGCGGGCGCCACGTCACTCAGTCGGTGGTCGTCCGTGCGCGCGGCACGCTCGATCTACCCGAGCTCGGACCCGCTCACCGGCTCGACCGACTGACCGCCGGGGTGCTCGTCCTCACGACCGAGCGACGCTGGCGGGCGCCCTACCAACGGATGTTCGAGCAACGGATCCCGGTCAAGACCTACGAGGCCATCGCCCCGCTCCGCCCTGATCTGACCCTGCCTCTCACGCTGCACAGCCACATCGTCAAGGACCGGGGTGTCCTGACGGCCCGCGAGGTCCCGGACGCGCCACCCAACGCCGAGACCGCGGTCGAGCTGGTCGAGGTGCGTGGCGGATTCGGACGCTACCGGTTGTCGCCCCGCACGGGACGGACGCATCAGCTGCGCCTGCACCTGGCGTCCCTCGGCATCCCCATCGTCGGCGACCCGCTGTATCCCACCGTCCTGCCCGACGCCGTCGACGACGTCAGCGAGCCCTTGCGCCTCCTGGCCCGGACGCTGGCGTTCGTCGATCCCGTGGACGGGACGCGGCGCAGGTTCGACAGCGAGCGCGAGCTGGCCTGGCCTAGCTGCCCGTAGCCTTGCCGCCATGCAGTGCGACTACTTCGACGCGGGGCGGTGCCGGTCGTGCACCTTCATGGGCGTTCCCTACACCGAGCAGCTCGCCGACAAGCAGCGCACCGTCGCCGACGTCCTGGCGGGCCACGTCCCCGAGGACGCGTGGCTCGACCCCCGACCCAGTCGCGAGAGCGAGTTCCGCAACAAGGCGAAGCTCGTCGTGGCGGGCACCACGGCAGCGCCGACCTTCGGCATCCTGGACGCCGGCGGGGCGGGGGTCGACCTGCGCGGATGCGGGCTCTACGAACCCGGGCTGCACGAGGCGGCGCTGGCGCTCGCCGAGGTCGTCCCCCGTCTCGGGCTCCAGCCGTATGACGTGCGCGGACGCCAGGGCGAGCTCAAGCATCTCCTCGTCACCCACTCCCCCACGGGCGAGCTCATGGTGCGCTTCGTGCTGCGCTCGACCAACCAGCTGGGTCGTCTGCGACGCGGCGTCCCGGTGCTGCTCGAGGCCCTGCCGCAGATCCGGGTCCTGTCGGCCAACCTCCAGCCCCGCCACGCCGCCGTGCTCGAGGGTGACGAGGAGGTCCTTCTCAGCGAGGCCGATACCCTGCCGATGCCTGTCGCCGGCGTGACGCTCCACCTCGGCACCCGCAGCTTCTTCCAGACCAACACCTCTGTCGCGGAGTCGTTGTACGCCCAGGCGGGCGACTGGGTCCTCGACGCGCAGGTCGGCACGTTGTGGGACCTCTACTGCGGCGTGGGCGGATTCGCGCTCCACGCGGCCGACCGGGCCTGCGCGTCCGGTCGGTCGATCCAGGTGCTGGGCATCGAGGTCTCACCCGAGGCGATCAGCAGCGCCCGCCGCAGCGCCGACGAGCTGGGTCTCGGCACAGCCCGATTCATCGACGGCGACGCGACCAGCCTTGCCCCGGAAGCGGACTCGCGTCCGGATCTGGTCGTGGTCAATCCCCCACGACGCGGGATCGGTGGCCCGCTCGCCCGCTGGCTCGAGGAGTCTCCCGCCTCCACCGTGATCTACTCCAGCTGCAACCCCGCCACGTTGGCGCGCGACCTGGCGGACATGCCCTGCTGGCAGGTCACCGCGGCAAGGCTGTTCGACATGTTCCCCCAGACCGCGCACGCCGAGGTCCTCGTGCGCCTGCAACGCCCCAGACCTCGCTGAGATGATGGCCCCATGACCGTCATCCGGCCCCTCGACCTGGCGGACGTGCCCGCTCTGACCGAGCTGGTCCTCACGAGCCGAGAGCACCTGGCGCCGTGGGAGCCGGCGCGCCCGGAGCGCTTCTACACCGAGGAAGGCCAGCGCGAGATGGTGCGCCTGGCCCTCGCCGAGCGCCATGGTGGCCGCATGGGCCCCTATGTCGTCACGGACGAGCGCGGGCGGATCGCGGGACGCATCACCCTCAACAACATCGTCCGGGGCGCCGGGCAGTACGCGAGCGTGGGGTACTGGCTCGGCGCGGGATTCACCGGACGGGGGCTGGCGACGCGTGCCGTGGCCGAGCTGTCGGACCTTGCCTTCGGCGAGTGGCAGCTGCACCGCCTCGAGGCCGGCACCCTGCTGCACAACCTCGCCTCGCAGCAGGTCTTGGAGCGCAACGGATTTCAACGCTACGGCCTGGCGCGCAAGTACGTCATGATCGCGGGCACCTACCAGGACCACCAGCTCTACGAGCTGCTCTCGCCGGACCTTCGCTAGCTCACCGCCGGTCGTTCACGGTCGGCCCTGGGGGCAGGGGTCTTGTGCGGCATCGTCACGGATGTATACGGTGTTCACATGATGAGCATGGATGCTACCCAGCTGATCTCCTCCTACGAGCAGGCGGTCGCCTCGATCGACGTCGACGGGCTGCTGGAGCTCTACGCGGACCACGTCCGGGTCTTCGACGGCACGTCGGCCTGGCAGTATCCCTCCAAGGACGAGTGGCGGGCCGCCGTCGTCGAGTGGTTCGGCTACCTGTCCGGCAACGGGATCTGCGAGATCCGCGAACCACGGGTCGCCGGCTCCGACGACCTCGTCGTCATCTCCGGGCTGGCGTTCTACGCCGCCGACGATCGCCAGGGCGGGCGCGCGGAGATCGTCTCCCGGTTCACCCAGGTGTGGGAGCCCGGCGATGGCGGCCCGCGCATCACGCACGAGCACACCTCGCTCCCGCTCGACGACCAGTGCCAGCACCCGCTGCCGCAACCCACGACCTGACCCGGACCGCGAGCGCGTCCCGAGCACGACACATCTCCCCGCCGGCCACGAGCCCGGCCTACGCTGGGACGCATGGCAGTGCGACGACCCGCCGTCGCGGGCACGTTCTACCCCGCCCAGCCCGCGGTCCTCGAGCAGCTGGTGGACCAGCTGCTGGCCGAGGCCGGCACGTCGGGCACGTCACGAGTGCCGCACACGGACCCGCTGCGTGCTGACTCGCCGCCCACTGAATACTCCGGCCCGAACCCGTCACGCACCGCCTCGCCTGCGGCCACCGCACCGATCCGGCTCGGCGCGTGGTCGGTCATCGCCCCGCACGCCGGCTACGTCTACTCCGGGTCGACGGCCGCGGTCGCCTACCGCCACCTCCGTCGCGACGGCATCGAGCGGGTCGCGGTGCTGGGCCCGACGCACCGCGTGCCCCTCCGTGGTGTCGCGACCTCGAGCGCCTCGGCGTGGAGCACCCCTCTCGGGGAGGCCCGGGCGATCGTGCCACCCTCCGTGGCAGCGCTGCCCCAGGTCGTCGTCAGTGACGAGGCCCACGCCCCGGAGCACTCCATCGAGGTCCACGTGCCCTTCCTGCAGCGGCTGCTCCCCCAGGCCGACCTCGTCCCGCTCGCGGTCGGTCGCGCCACTCCCTCCGAGGTCGCCGACGTCGTCGACGCGCTGCTGGACGATCCGGCGACAGTCGTCGTCATCAGCTCCGACCTGTCCCACTACCTGCCGTATGACGCCGCCCGTCGCCTCGATCGCGACACCATCGACCAGGTCACCGCCCTGAGGGGCGACCTCGACCACGAGCAGGCCTGCGGCGCGACCCCCATCAACGGCCTCATGGAGCACGCCCGCCGCCGAGGGGGCACGATCCGCGCGCTGGCGTCGTGCTCGTCCGGCGACACGGCAGGCGACCGCGACCGGGTCGTCGGCTACGCGGCCCTCGCGCTCGAGGAGAAGGCGTTCGAGGAGACGGCATTCGTGGAGGCCGGGCCATGACCTCCACCGTCCCGGCCGACGCCGGCCCCGTCCTCCTCGCCGTCGCACGCGGCGCGATCCACGGCCGCCTCGGCATCGCCGCCCGGCAGTCCGACGCCGACTTCCCCGACCCGCTGGACGGCCCCACCCGGGAGAGGTGGCTGCTCGACGACGGCGCCTCGTTCGTGACCCTGCACCTCGACCGCCGCCTCCGCGGCTGCATCGGCACGCTGACGGCATACCGACCGCTCCTCGACGACGTCCGCGCCAACGCCGTGGCGGCGGCCAGCACGGACCCGCGCTTCCCGCCGGTCGGGCCCGACGAGGCGCCGCACCTCGCCATCGAGGTGTCGGTCCTGTCGGTCCCCGAACCGATCCAGGTCACGTCGGAGCGCGACGCGGTGCTCGCCCTGCGGCCGCGGGTGGACGGGGTGGTCCTCGAGGCAGCTGGTCGTCGCGCGACCTACCTGCCACAGGTGTGGGACCAGCTCACCGACCCCCTGGACTTCCTGCGCAGCCTGCGCGCCAAGGCGGGCCTGCCCCGGGACCACTGGGACGATGGCGTGCGCCTCTCCCGATACAGCGTCACGTCCTTCGAGGAGGAGCCGTGAGCAGCCTCGCCCGCTACTGGCACGCCACCGACGACGGGCGGGTCCGTTGCGTCCTGTGCCCCCGCGAGTGCACGCTGCGCGAGGGGCAACGCGGCTACTGCTTCGTGCGTCGCAACGAGGGCGGCGAGCTGCACCTGACGACCTACGGGCGCTCCAGCGGGTTCTGCCTCGACCCCGTCGAGAAGAAGCCGCTGCGTCACTTCTACCCCGGCACCAGCGTCCTGTCCTTCGGGACCGCGGGGTGCAACCTCGGCTGTCGCTTCTGCCAGAACTGGGACATCTCCACGTCCCGCGAGATGGACCGCCTGCAGGACGACGCCTCCCCCGCACAGATCGCCGACGCGGCCCGCGACTGGCAGGCCGCCTCGGTGGCCTTCACCTACAACGACCCGGTGATCTTCGCGGAGTACGCCATCGACGTCGCGCACGCCTGCCACGAGCGCGGGGTCCGGACGATCGCCGTGACCGCGGGCTACGTCCAGGGCGAGGCACGTCGCGACTTCTTCGCGCCCATGGACGCCGCGAACGTCGACCTCAAGGGCTTCTCCCCCGAGTTCTACCGCGGGGTCACCGGCGCGCGTCTCGACACGGTGCTCGCGACCCTCACCTATCTGGTCCACGAGACCGACGTGTGGGTCGAGCTGACCACGCTGCTCATCCCGGGGCACAACGACAGCGACGACGAGATCGAGCGCATGTGCCGGTGGGTCGTGGCAGAGTTCGGCCCGGACCTGCCGCACCACTTCACGGCCTTCCACCCCGACAACCGGATGCGAGACGTGCCGCGCACTCCGGTCGACACCCTGGAGCGCGCCAGACGCATCGCGACGGACGCCGGCGAGCACTTCGCCTACACCGGCAACGCGCGCAACCCTGAGGGCGACACGACGCGATGTCCCGGATGCGGCTCAGCGGTGATCGAGCGCGCCGGCTACACCATCACGGGCTACCGGCTCGACGAGCAGGGCCGGTGCGAGCGCTGCGGCATCTCTCTCCCGGGCCGGTATGCCGACCAGCCCGGCGACTTCGGCACCCGCCGCATCCCGCTGAGGATCACGCCCGCGGGGCGCTGACACGTCGGGTGCGGCGAGGTGAGGCGGCTTGCTCTCCAGGGCCTTGAGACGGCCCGCTCGTCGTCGGCCCGGGCTCACTAGGCTGTTCGCATGAAGCTCGGCGTGGATCTCGGCACCACTCGCACCATCGTCGCCACGGCCGACCGCGGCAACTATCCGGTCGTCACCTTCTACGACGGAGACGGCGAGGCGCACGAGCACCTGCCGTCGGTGGTCGCGCTGGACGATGACCGGCTCGTGTTCGGCTTCGAGGCGCTGGCGGCCGCTCGAGCCGGGGCACCGCTGACGCGGTCCTTCAAGCGGGTGCTGGCAGCCCCGGACGTGACAGCCGAGACACCCGTCACCGTCGGCACCAGGCAGGTCCCCGTGCTGGAGCTGCTGACGGCATACGCCGCTGCTCTGCGCACGGCCCTGGTCGAGCAGTCGAGCCTGTCCGAAGAGCTGACCGTTGACTCCGAGCTGCAGGCGGCCGTCGGGGTCCCCGCCCACGCTCACGGACCGCAGCGCTTCCTGACGCTGGAGGCCTTCCGGCGGGCGGGCTTCACCGTGGTCGCCATGCTCAACGAGCCCTCGGCCGCGGGGTTCGAGTTCACGCACCGCAGACGCCGGGAGATCACCCGCAACCGCACCCGCGTCGTCGTCTACGACCTCGGCGGCGGGACCTTCGACGCCTCGGTGGTCGACGTCGCGGGCACCCACCACGAGGTGCTCGGGACGGTGGGTCTCAACCACGTGGGTGGCGACGACTTCGACCTGCTCCTGGCCGACCTGGCCGCCGAGTCGATCCACCAGCGGGTGGACGACCTCTCGGCCCCCGACCGCGACGACCTCCTGGAGCAGGCCAGAGAGCTCAAGGAGCACCTGTCACCCCAGACCCGGCGCCTGACCCTCGAGGTCGCCGGGACCGAGGTCGGTGTCCCTGTCACCGCGTTCTACGGCCGTGCCACACCGCTCGTTGAGCAGACGGTGGACGCCATGGGCCCGCTGATGGGAGACGCCGACGACCACGTCGACGAGCTGCACGACGTGGCCGGCATCTATCTCGTCGGGGGTGCGAGCGGCCTGCCTCTCGTCCCGCGGCTGCTCAAGGAAAGGTTCGGTCGGCGAGTTCACCGCTCACCGCTGCCCGCGGCGTCCACCGCCATCGGGTTGGCCATCGCGACCGACGACGACGCGGGCTACTCGCTCCGGGACCGGCTGTCGCGCGGTTTCGGCGTCTTCCGAGAGCTGCGCGACGGGGAGGCCGTCGGCTTCGACCCCATCCTCGGGCGCACCGACGTCCTCGAACCGAGCGGCTGCCGCACGGCCACCCGTCGATATCGCGCGGCCCACGACGTCGGGTGGTACCGCTACGTCGAGCACACCGACCTCGACGAGCACGGTGGCCCCACCGGAGATCTCGTCCCTTTCGCCGAGGTTCTCTTCCCCTTCGACCCCGTCCTGCGCGACGGCCGTGACCTGACCCGCGTCCCCGTGCAGCGTCGGGACGACGGCCCGCTGGTCGAGGAGCGCTACACCCTGGACGAGCACGGGATCGTGCAGGTGCGCATCACCGACCTCGACAGTGGCTACAGCCAGGTCCACGCCCTGCGCGCGGACGGGTAGGTCCGGCCGTGGTGGACGGATCGAGTGCTGGTGATCGCACGGGGGACCCCGGCCACCCCGGCCACCCGGATTACACCGAGTACGACACCCGGCTCGCGGCCTACTGCGTGATCGTCGACGATGAGGGCCGCCTCCTGCTCGCGCTCTGGAACGAAGGGACGCGCCCGATGTGGACGCTGCCCGGAGGCGGGGTCGAGCTGCACGAGACGGTGGCCGAGGCGTCCGTGCGCGAGGCCGCGGAAGAGACCGGGCTCGAGGTCGAGCTCGGTCCCCTCCTGGCCGTGGACACCCGCGTCATCCCCGCCGAGCAGCGGTGGAGCGGATCCGGTCGCCCGCTCAGAGCGGTGCGGGTCCTGCACGAGGCCACGGTCGTCGGTGGCATCCTCACCAACGAGGTCGCGGGCACCACGGACGAGGCCCGGTGGTTCCCCATGGCCGAGGTGCACGCCCTCGACCACGTCTCGCTGGTCGACGTCGCCCTGGCACACCTAGCAGGCCCACCACAGCGGCGTGCGGGCGCCTGAACCTCCGCGCACCTGAACCTAGGGGCACCTGAACCTCGGTGCAGCTGAACCTCGGTGCGACTTGGGCGCCTGATCCTCTCGATCGCTCGCCGTACATGCCTCAGGGCGGCTGGGCGTCACTTCAGACGCTTGAGCACCGCCTTGGCGACGCTCTCCGCGCTCTGGGGGTTCTGCCCCGTGATGAGGTTCTTGTCGCGCACCACGTTGTCCTTGAAGGGCAGCAGCGCCTTGGAGTACTTGGCTCCCAGCGCCTTGAGCTCCTCGTCCAGGCGGAAGGGCACGGCATCCTGGCGCTTGGCCAGCTTCTCCTCGGGCCAGGAGAAGCCCGTCACCTTGCGTCCCTTGATGACGGGTGTGCCGTCCTCGCGACGGGCGCCGAGCAGTCCGGCAGGGCCGTGGCACACCGCAGAGACGACCTTGCCCTGGGCGTCGAGATCGGCGACCAGGGCGCCGAGTGCCTCGCTGGTCGGGAAGTCGAACATCACGCCGTGGCCGCCGGTCAGGTAGATGGCGTCGAACTCGTCCGCCGTGAGGTCCTCGACCCGGACGGTGTCGTCCAGCAGGGACATGAAGGCCGGGTCGGCGTAGCGCTCACCGGTGCCCCCGCTCTTGAGCATCATCGTGGACAGGCTCTCGGGGTCGAGCGGCACGGCCCCTCCGCCGATGCTCGCGATGGTCACCTCGTGGCCGGCGTCGGTGACGACGTCGTAGAAGTGGGTCAGCTCCCCCAGCCACAGCCCGGTGCGGTAGCCGGCAGAGGTGTAGCGGGGGGTGCTCGTGACGACGATCAGGATGCGCTTGGGGGTGCGTGTCATGCGGCTCGGCATACCCACGATGGTCACGAGGCAGTCCCGGGGCCGGCGTCCGGCGCCTCCGGGGAGCCCTCGCCACGGGTGTGCCCCGATGGCGCCTCGTAGGGCGCCTCCGCCACCGGCTCCCGGGTCTGCCCGAGGTGGCTGTTGTTCTCCGGGGTCGACGCCAGGTGGCTGTCGTCGCCGGTCAGCGCCGCCAGGATCCGACGTTGCGTGGCCGCCTCGACCCCTCGCCCCTGACGCTCGAGCGTGCGGGCGAGCAGCAGCCGGACGTAGTCGTCCGTCGGGGCTCGGTCGACGAGCTCGGTGAGCTGCTCCTCGGCCCGACCGAGCTGGGCCGAGTGGTAGTAGGCGCGGGCGAGGAGGAGTCGGACGGCGACGTTGTCGGGCTCGGACTCCAGCAGGTCGGACAGCGAGTGGGCGGCCGAGGTGTACTTCTTCTGCTCGAACAGGTGCTCGGCCATCGACAGCTGCAGGTAGCGCAGGTCCTCCACGGGTGCTCCTTCGGTCAGGACGATGTCGGCCTAACACGTCTGCGGCGCATGACATTCCCCCGCCCACCAGTTGCGCTGCGCCAGGCGCCAGAGGCGGCACGGCTGCGTCGATCCCGCCCGGACCTCGAGGCAGTGACCGACCGACGCGATCGGGCCGTCCCAGGACACGGCGAGCGCTCGTGGCTCCACCTCGTAGGCCCGCAGCTGCAGCTCGCAGTCGCACGACGCCCCGCGCGCGCCGAGCCGACGCTCGAGACGGCTGGCGCGCGGTGCCCGCTGCTCGCGCCACGTCTCGACCCACCGCCACGACCCGTCGCAGTCGAACCGCTGCACCATGCGTCCCACGTAGCACACGACGCACTCGTGCGGGTGCGCGCCCATCAGCTCGCGCACGACCTCCGTCGGGTCGATGTCCGCCACCGTCATCTGGGGTCTCCTCCCTCGCCGGGCCCAGTCTGGCGGGCGAGGGGCGGGCCGTCGGACGATCGGCGGCCGCCTGTGGACGACGGTCAAGGAGACGAGACGAGCTGTGGACAACTCGTCGTTCAGACGCGGACCACGGCCACCGGTGCGTGCGAGGCCTGCAGGACCTGCCGGCTGGTCGACCCGAGCAGCATGCCCGCGAAGCCACCCCGCCCGCGGCTGCCCACGACGACCATTGAGGCGCTGCGGGACTCCTCCGCGAGTGCCTTGACCGACGAGCCGCGGCGGATGCGGGCCTCGACGACCACCTCCGGGTGCTGCTCACGGCCTTGGTGGAGCACGTGCTCCACCAACTCGGTATGACGCCGGCTCATCTCGTCGTGCGCGGAGGAGCCCTGCTCCGTCGGGACGACGCCGCCCTCGAACTCCATCGTCCAGGCCCGGACGGCCACCAGCGGCACACCTCGACCGTCGGCCTCCCCGAAGGCGAACGCCGCGGCCCGGTGCCCCTCGGCCGAGTCGTCGACGCCGAGCACCACCGGTCCGTCTGCCGGGGCTCCGGCCGCACGGTCGGGGACGACGACCACGGGACAGTGCGCGTGCGCAGCGACAGCACCCGAGACGCTGCCGAGCAGCAGCCCCTCCCAGCCGCCCGCCCCGCGGCTTCCCGTGACCACGAGCTGCGCGTGCCGGGACGCCTCGATCAGCGCCGCCGAAGGGCTGCCCCAGACTGCCTGCGTCGTCACCTCCAGCTCGGGGTTGGACCCATGGACGGCAGCCTGGGCCTCGTCCAGGACCCGCTCCGTGCCCTGCTGGACGAGCTCCTCGAGCCCGTAGGACCACCCCAGCTCGTGCGGCCCAGGCTGCGCGACCTCTTGAGCCATCACGAGCAGCAGTCCCGCCCTGCGTCCCTCAGCCTCGCGAGCCGCCCACTCCAGGGCCGGGCGCGCGAGCGCTGAGCCGTCGACCCCGACGACGATGCGGTCAGTGGGGATGGTGTCGTGGGTCATGACAGGCTCCTTCGCTCGTCGGCGGAGCCCGCGTCGTGGGGTCACTCGGCGTCCGGTCGCACCTGCTCCCGGCGAGGCTCCTCACCTGACTCGATGTTAGCGATGGGGGTCCCCACCTCGACGGTGCGCCCCACCGTGCAGAGCCGGTCGTGCGACATACGGATCGCGTCAGGGAGCACCCGGCGGGCCGCGTCGCCCTCCGCTCCCTCCGGGAAGGTGACCTGCCAGGTGATCGTCAGGCCCTCGAGGCGCGACTCGCCGTCGACCTTGACCTTGTCGCCACCCACCTCCACCGAGAACCGCGCAGGCTCGGCACGCCGCGAGGTGAGGTGGTCGACGTCGACCATTGAGCAGCCTCCGATCGCGGCCAGCAGGGCCTCGACGGGGGTGAACGCCGCGTCCTCGCCGGTGCCCAGCTCGAGCGTCCCGCCGCGAGCGTTGGTGGCGGCATACCGCCCGAGGCTGGTCCGCTCGAGCTGGACGGAACGGCGGTGGTCAGGCTGCTGGGAGGTCGTCATGACCGCTAGCCTGCCACCGTGAGCAACGACACCGGTAGCCCCACCGTCCGCCCCGTCCCCGAGGGCCGACTCGTCCTGATCCGTCACGGCGAGACGGAGTGGTCCAAGGCCATGAAGCACACCGGCACCACCGACCTGGACCTCACCGAGCACGGCGAGGAGGCGGCGCGCCGCACCGCTCCCCTGCTCGAGGAGTTCGACTTCGCACTGGTCCTGTCGTCCCCCATGCGGCGAGCGCGACGCACCGCCGAGCTCGTGGGTCTGCCCGAGCCCGAGATCGACCCCAATCTCGTGGAGTGGGACTACGGCGGCTACGAGGGCCGCACGACGGCCGAGATCCGCGAGGAGCTCGGCTACGACTGGACGGTCTGGCAGGACGGGGTCGCCGCCGGCGACAGCCCCGGCGAGTCGATCGAGCAGGTCGCCGCCCGGGCGCGCGCGGTCATCGACCGCGTGATGCCCGTCCTCAAGGAGGGCAAGGACGTCGTGCTGGTCGGGCACGGCCACACCACTCGGATCCTCACCAGCGTGTGGCTGCGCACCGAGCCGAGGTTCGGAGCCCAGCTGGAGCTGCACGCCGGGTCGATCAGCGTGCTGGGCTACGAGCGGGCCTTCCCCTCGATCCAGCGCTGGAACCAGCCCGCACCGCGCTGATCAGCGCGGCAGCGACCACGTGTGCACGGGCTCACCCTCGTGCATGTTGTCGACGTAGCGGTGCAGCATCCGCCGCAGGGCCTCGTCGCGGTTGGCGCCCCGGTCCTGCAGCCGGTCCACGCAGCGCACCTGCCAGGCCGCGCCGTTCATCTCGGCCTTGCACCGCTCCTCGATGATGCCGAGGTAGCGGTCGCGCACGGCTGTCGCCACCCCCCACGACTCCAGTCCCGAGTCGGCCAACGGCAGCAGCTGGCGCAGGACCAGCTCGTCCACGGGGACGTCACCGCGACCCGGCCAGTAGAGGTTGGCGTTGAAGCCTCGGCGGGCACCGGCGAAGAAGTTCTCCTTGGCCGAGGCGAAGCTCATCTTGGACCACAGCGGCCGCTCCATGCTGACGAGAGCGTTGACGAGGCCGTAGTAGAAGGCCGCGTTGGCCATCGTGTCGGCCACGGTGGGGCCGGCCGGCAGGACGCGGTTCTCCACCCGCAGGTGCGGCTTGCCGTTCACGGTGTCGTAGATGGGGCGGTTCCAGCGATAGACGGTGCCGTTGTGCAGCTTGAGCTCGGACAGCTCGGGAGCCGTGCCCGACTCCATCACACCCACCGGGTCCTCCTCGCTGACCTCGGGGATGAGCGCGGGGAAGTAGCGGACGTTCTCCTCGAACAGGTCGAAGATCGAGGTCACCCACCGCTCACCGAACCACACTCTCGGCCGCACCCCCTGGTTGCGCAGCTCGATCGGGCGGGTGTCCGTGGCCTGGTGGAACAGCTGGATCCGCGTCTCTGCCCAGAGCTGGGAGCCAAAGAGGTATGGCGAGTTGGCCCCCACCGCCATCTGCACCCCCGCGATGGCCTGCGCGGCGTTCCAGAAGTTCGCGAAGTCCGCGGGCGCGACCTGCAGGTGGCACTGCACCGACGTGCAGGCGGCCTCGGGAGCGATCGTGTCCACGAAGGTGGCCACCCGCTCGCCGCCCCGTCCCTCCATGTCCAGGAGCAGGTCCTCGCCCCGCGCCTCCATGATCGCGTCGTTGAGCCCGAGGTAGCGCGGCGTCGGCGTCAGCGCGTCACGCCCCAGGTGCTCCTTGGTCAGCGTGGGCAGGATGCCGATGGTGACGATGTCCGTGTCACCGGTCTTGTCCCGGGCCGCGCGCAGGTGCTCGCGCAGCGTCTGCTCCAGCGCGTGGAGGCGATCGCCCGCGAGCGGCTCCGGCTCGACGTTGAGCTCGATGTTGAAGCGCGCGAGCTCGCTCTGGAAGAAGGGGTCGTCGATGGCCTCGAGAACCGCCTCGTTGGTCATGCTGGGTCGCAGGTCCTGGTCGACGAGGTTCATCTCGATCTCCAGTCCTGCCATCGGCTCGCTGGTCTCGAAGTCCTGCTGCCCGAGCATGCGCTCCAGCACGTCCAGGCACTGCTGGACCTTTTCTCGATAACGTTGACGCAGCTCGCGGGCGTTCAGCCCGGCGGAGATCTCTTGACCCATGCGGACTAGCGCACCACATGCGGGGCCGCGGCGCGCACCATGACCGGTCCGCGGCGCGTCCGGTCTGCGATCTGCCGCTCGAGGGCGCGTCCCCGAGGGTCTGTCGGTGGTCGCTCCTAGGGTGTCGACCATGCGGATGCTCCACACCTCGGACTGGCACCTGGGCCGTTCCTTCCACCAGGTCGGGCTGCTGCCTGCCCAGGAGCAGTTCCTCGACCACCTTGTGGAGGTGGTGCGCTCGGAGGGCGTCGACGTCGTGGCGATCGCGGGCGACGTCTACGACCGGGCGCTGCCGGCCCCGCAGACCGTGTCGCTGCTCTCGGAGGCCCTGCGCCGCATCACCGACGCGGGGGCCCAGGTGGTGCTGGCGAGCGGCAACCACGACTCCGCGGTGCGGCTCGGCTTCGGTGGCCCGCTGCTCGAGCGGGCGGGGGTCCACCTGCGCACGTCGGTCGCCGACCTGTCGCGGCCCATCACGATCGGCGCCACCCGCATCTATGCCCTGCCCTACCTCGAGCCGTCGGTGGTGGCGGACGAGCTCGACGGCGCCGAGCGGTCCCACCACGGGGTCATCGAGCGGGCGCTGGCTCGGGTGACGGCCGACGCCGAGCGGCACCAAGGGCCGGTGGTGGTGCTGGCGCACGCCTTCGTCACCGGAGGCGAGGCGAGCGACAGCGAGCGGGACATCAGCGTGGGCGGGGTGGGCGACGTGCCCCTCTCCCTGTTCCGCGAGGCCGACTACGTGGGCCTCGGGCACCTGCACGGCGCCCAGACGCTCGACGAGCGGGTGCGCTACTCCGGGTCCCCCGTCGCCATGAGCTTCTCCGAGGCTCGGCACACCAAGTCGTCGTGGCTGGTGGACCTCGGCGACGCGCGCTCCGGCGACGTCCGGACCGAGCGGATCGAGGCCCCCGTCCACACGCCTCTGGCGGTCCTGCGAGGCGACCTCGAGGACCTGCTGCGCGACCCGGCGCACCAGGCCGCCGAGTCCGCCTACTGCCAGGTCACGCTGACCGACGCGGTCCGTCCGCTCGATGCCATCGACAAGGTCCGCCGACGTTTCCCCCACACCTTGTCCCTGCAGCTCGACCCCCAGGGGATCGAGCCGTCGCAGAGCCGGTCGTATGCCGCCCGCATCCGCGTCGCGTCCGACCCCGAGCTGGTGGACGGCTTCCTGGAGCACGTCCGCGGCGGGGCGACCCCCAGTGCCGAGGAGCACGCCGTGGTCGTCGAGGCTCTCGAGGCCGTCCGCGTCGCCTCCAGCGGGGAGGGATCGACGTGAAGCTGCACCACCTGCGGGTCACCGCCTTCGGCCCCTTCGCCGGCACGGTCGAGGTCGACCTCGACGAGCTCGGCGCGGCCGGGCTGTTCCTCATCAACGGCCCGACCGGCGCAGGCAAGACCAGCCTGCTCGACGCCGTGTGCTTCGCCCTCTACGGCGACGTCCCGGGCGCCCGGCAGAAGGGGTCCCTGCGCTCGGACCATGCGGCTGCCGAGGCGGTCCCCGAGGTCGAGCTCGAGTGGTCGGTGGGCTCCCGGCGGTTCCGGACCACCCGCTCCCCGGAGTACGAACGCCCCAAGAAGCGCGGCACCGGAACGACGAGGCAGCAGCACAAGGTCGTCATGGTCGAGCGCGTCGAGGGCAGCTGGATCGACCGTGGGTCCGGTCGCGCCGACGAGGTCGGCGGGATCGTCCGCGAGGTGGTGGGCCTGGGCCTCGAGCAGTTCGCCACGGTCGTCCTGCTCCCCCAGGGCGAGTTCGCCCGCTTCCTGCGGGCCTCGACGGACGAGCGTGCCGCGATCCTGCAGCGACTGTTCGACACCACGCGGTTCGAGCAGGTGCAGCGTTGGCTGGAGGCCCGGCGCCGCGAGGTGGAGGCCGAGGTCAAGGAGGCGCGTGCGCGTCTCACGAGCACGCTCACCCGCGTCAACGACGCCGCGGGCCAGGCGCTGGCCGTTGCACCAGCGCCCGCATCGAGCAACGCCGTCCACGACCCCACCCAGCCCGAGAAGTCACCCCACGACGACCGGCGGCAGCCCGTGGGCGCGGACCTCGCGCACGGGCAGGCGACGAGCCCGACGCCCGAGGCGACGGATGCCGTGGAGGACCTGCTCGTGGACACCACGGCGTCCGACGCTGACGCCATCAGGCAGGCACTCACGACGCTCCGCGCCCGGGTCGAGAGCGTGGTCGCCGCGCTCGGCGCTGCGGCCGCCGACGCGGACGCGGCCCGCCGAGGCGCCGCGAGCGCCGACGAGACCGGGCGCCGGGTGCACGCCCTGCGCGCCAAGGCGGCGACGGCCACAGCCACGCTCGCCGGCCTCGAGGCGCAGGCCGACGACATCCGGTCGGTGCGGGCGCAGGTTGGTCGCGCGGCGGCGGCGGCCGAGCTCATCGCCTACGTCACCACCGCCTCCCAGCGGTCTGCGGCCGCGGTCGAGGCGGCGGCCGCTCATGGTCAGGCGGTCGAGGCCCTCCCCGCGGGACTGGGCTCGGGCCTCGGCCTGCGGCCACGGGCTGCACCTGACGACGCGGGTCTCGACGTACAGCCGGGAGGCGCCGAACAGCCCGACGAGCCCGAACAGCCCGACCAGCCCGACGAGCCCGACCAGCTCGACGAGCTCGACGAGCAGGTGCTGCGGGACGTCACCCGCCGCGTCGACGCTGCGGCGGACCTCGCCACCCGCATCGCGGTCCAGGTGTCCCACGCGGACAGCGCTCGGGAGGAGGCCGAGACCAGCGCGGCAGCCGTCACCGGGCACGCCGCCGCGGTGGCGGAGTCACGGACGCGCCTGGAGCGCGCCCAGGGCACCCGGACCGAGCAGGCCGAGGCCATGGCTGCGCTGACCGCGACGGCAGAGGGAGCGGAGTCGGCCCGGCTCAAGGTCGAGCGGCTTCGAGACGCGGCGGCGCGCATCAAGACGCTGACCGCGGACGAGGGACGGGTTGACGCGCACGCGCGCGCTGCCGCGTCCGCTGCGGCGGAGCGCAGTGCCCGGCAGGAGGACGCCGCCCGGCTCCACCGCCGACGCGCCGACGGCCTGGCGGCCGAGCTGGCGCTCGGCCTCGAGACGGACGAGCCCTGCCCGGTGTGCGGGGCGACCGAGCATCCGGACCCTGCCACGGGCGAGGCCGGCGACCTGGTCACGTCCGAGGACGTGGAGGCCGCCGAGGCGGTCCTCGCCCAGGCCCGGTCCGCGGAGGTCGAGGCGGTGTCCGCGCTCGAGTCCGCTCGCGCCACCCGGGCCGCGCACGCCGACGAGCTGCGCGACCGGCTCGCCACGCTCGACGACCTGCCGGCGGAGGAGGTCGCGCCGGCCCTGGCCACGGCCCAGGCGCATCACACCGCGGCGCAGCGGGCCGCTGCCGCTCTGGTCAAGGCTGAGGCGCGCCTGCACGAGGCGGACCTCGACATCGAGCGCCGGCGGACCGCGCTCGGCGCCGCTTCCGAGCAGCTGGCGGCGGCCCGCTCACGCGTCGAGCTGGCCCGCAGCCGCAGCGAGGCCGAGCGCGCCGAGGCCTGGAGGCTGCTCGACGAGCTCGGTGAGGAGGAGACCCTGCAGCTCGTGCTCCCCCCGGCCGACTCCCCGCAGCGGTCCTCGGTCCCGCGTGCGTCACTGGTCCGTGAGCTCCTCACGAGCGTTCGCTCTGCGGTCGAGTCACTGGGAGTGCTGCACGAGACCCGCTCCGCCCACGCACGGGCTCGACGCGACCTGCTCCGAGCCGAGGAGACCCTGGCCGAGAGCCTGCAGGGCTCAGACTTCGAGGACGCGCAGGAGGTGCGAGCGGCCGCGCTGCCCACCGAGCAGCGGCGCCGGCTCGAGACCACCCTGGCGCGCCACGACCAGGCCCTCCTGCAGGCACGCGCCGTCCTCGACGACCCCGAGGTGGCCGACGCGATGGCCACCGACACCCCTGACCTGGAGGCCCTGGCGATCAGGGTGGAGCGCGCCAGGGCGGCTGCGCGCGAAGCGACCGGCTCCGCGCGGGTCGCGGAGGACGCCGGCGCGCTCCTCGCCCGGCACACCGCCGAGGTGCTCGGCCTCCTCGAGTCGCTGGCTCCTGCCGTGCGTCGTGCCGACACCATCCGTGAGGTCGCGGACACGGTGGCCGGGACCGGTGCCAACAACCTGCGCCGGATGAGCCTGCCCACCTACGTGCTGGCGGCCCGTCTCGAGGAGGTCGTCGTGCTGGCCAACGAGCGGCTCGCCGTGATGACCGACGGCCGCTACGAGCTGCGCCACTCCGACCGGCTGGCGGCGCGCGGTGCTCGCAGCGGGCTGGGTCTGGAGGTCGTCGACGCCTGGAGCGGCAAGGCACGCGACACGACGACGCTGTCCGGCGGTGAGACCTTCATGGCTTCCCTGGCGCTCGCGCTCGGGCTGGGCGACGCAGTACGGGCCGAGGCCGGCGGTGTCGACCTGGACACACTGTTCGTCGACGAGGGGTTCGGCACGCTCGACGAGGCGGCTCTGGAGCACGTGATGGAGGTCCTCGACGGCCTCCGAGCAGGCGGTCGCAGCGTCGGCATCATCAGCCACGTCGCCGAGCTCAGGCAGCGAATTCCAGCCCAGGTCAGGCTGATCCGGACCCAGAACGGCTCCTCCCTCGAGGTCCGCGCCCTGCCGGAGGCCGTGTGACTCGCCTCGTGTGCCCCTGGGATCACGCCTTCCGCCGCGGCGAGACCCGACGTCAGACGGGCCATCGGTGGAACAGAGCCCTCACCCACGGAGCCTGACCTCGATCCACGGATGACGGCCGAGGTCGTCCGACGACAGGTCCCCCACCGCGACGTAGGCAGGGTCCGGCAGGAACCGCACGCTCGTCCCCGTCCCCTCACCGGGGGACGGCGTGACGTCCTCCAAGATCGTCGTCGGCACACCGTGCTCGTAGCGCTGCGACCAGGCGCCCTCCTCCCGGCGGTTGGTGTGCACGAGCCAGCGCGAGACGGCGGCTACGGACGACATCCCCGCCCTCGGTCGACCGTCCGCGAACCGTGGCGCGGACCCGGGATCGGCGAAGCGCACATCCTGCGTCGCCATCACGGGCTTGCGCACGATCCTCCCGGCGTCGTCGCGGCGGGTGTCCGTCCCCCGTCCGTCGTCACGGATCTCCACGGACCCGTCCGGGTGCAGCGTGACGACAGCCAGTCCCTGGCGAACCAGCTCCTCGGCCTCGTCGTTCGCGTAGGCCAGCACCTCCAGCACCAGGTGGCGCAGGCTGACGCCCCCGAGCGCCCGTGCACGGGAACGCAGCTCGGCGAGATGCCCGTGGTCGACCGAGGTGCCCCAGTCGTGCGTCGTCGTCCGCCAGTCATGGACCGGACGACCGAACCTCGCCGTGAGGTGCCAGACCTGCTTGAGGCTCTGCGGATGGTGCAGTCCCGTGCGCGCGGCCTCCCCGATGATGGCGGCATCGAGCAGCCCGTCCCGCGCTACCGCCACCACCACCTCGTACGCGCCAGGGTCGCGGTAGTGCCGACGCCGCCCGAGCTCCTCGACCATCAGCACCCGGCCCTCGTGCCACTCGACCGGCACCCCCAGCGCGCCGGCTGCTTCCTCGGCCTCGGTTCCCCGGTATGACGGATCCAGCACCACCGCCTCGACGTCGTCCGGGATCGCGACGACGCCGTGGACGTGGGCCTCCACGTAGTCGTCCAGCAAGCCGCCCTGCTCGGCCTCCTCCCGCTCCGAGGTGCACGCCGCCGCAGCGAGGTCGAAAGCGTCCGACAGACGCAGCAGGTCGAAGCGACGGGCCGTCCCGAAGTCCGCCGGTTCGCGGAACGAGTCCGGGAAGCAGAAGGTCGTCCGGTCCAGGACAGGCTCGGCCAGGCGCAGGTGGGACGACCCGAAGCGCACCGCTCCCCCGACCCCGCGGCGACGGTGGTTCAGCGCGCCGTACCGAGGCCGCTCCGAGAAGGGCGCGTCGTCATACGCACCCCCGAACATCCTTGTCTCCCAACGGAACCGATCACCACCAGGATGTGCGGTGAGGCCGCCGTTGCTGGTGCCCGTCTCGAACTGGCTTCGATAGATGCCGTCACGAGCGAGGCGGTCCATGACCGTGTCGCCGCGGGGTCCCCGGTCCGGGTGGAAGTTCACGGTGACGCGCAGCGAGCGGTCCAGAGCCCCACCTCTGCTCAGGCCGTCCACGTGCGCCACCGCGGACCGCGCCCAGCGGCTTGCCTCCGTCACCGCCTTCGCTCCGCGTGGGCACCGCGCTCGTGGGACGTCATACGACGACCCTAGCCAGCCCGCTCACCCGGCGTCACCGGCGTCACCGGGGCAGCCGGTTCCTGGGCGCGGGCCTGCAGCCAGGCCTTGACCTGCGCGACGTACTCGTCGAACTGCGACGCGGCCTGGGGAACGGCCCTCGCCACCAGGTCCAGGTCGACCTGCACGTACTCGTGGATGACGATGTCGCGCAGGCCGACGCTGGGGCCGAGACGTCTCGCCAGCTCGTCAGTGATCAGTCCAGCGCGCGCAGCCTGGCGGAAGGACGAGCGGTAATCCGTGGGCTCAGCGATCCCCGCGACGGCCACGACGTGCGAGTTGACGTCGCTGGCCAGGTCGACCAGCTGAGACAGAGCGCGCTCCACGGCCAGGCGCAGCACGAGGTCGTCCCGCAGCTGCGCCCCGCTGACCTCCCCCTGGCGGGCCAGCAGGTCCACCAGCTCACGGATGGCGGTCAGCCGTCGTACGACCACCTGGTCGTCGAGGTCGCGAGGGGGCATCAGAGCCGCTCCAGGGCGCGATCGCGCATCCACTGCGTGTCCCGATAGGCGCCGACGGCCGCCAGGTGCTGCTCGGCGTAGAGGTGTGGCTCCGCCTCGTGCAGCAGCTCCCCCCGCTGGAGGGCGGCCAGCCGCGCGACCGGGTCGGCTCGGCCCAGGTCCATCAGGTCCAGGTGGTCGCCCGGCACGAGCTCGTGGAACCGGTTGACCAGGGTGAGCTCGTCCGACGCCGGCTCACCGAGCACGGCGTAGGCCAGGTCGACGTCGCGGGCCCGGTCAGGGCGCGTCAGCACGGATCCATGGACCACGAGGAGCGCCACCCCGATCTCCAGGCAGGCGCTCGCCAGGCTGCCGTCGTCGGCGACGCGTCGCAGCCGGGCGAGGCTGTCCTGGACCGTGATCACGATCCCCACGATAGCCGGGAGCGTGCCTGGGTTGCCGAGGCAATGTGCTTGTCACGCGCGTCCGTCGCCACGCACAGTGGGCTCGTGTCCGCCCCCGACTTCACCCGCAAGCCCGTCCTGGACGGTCGACTCGTGCGGTTCGTCCCCACGACCCGCGACAGCGTCGATCACCTGTGGCCCCTGCTCGCCGACCCCGAGGTCGGTCGGCTCACCGGGTCCGTCCACTCAGGCGCCCCCGACCAGCCACACCGGTTCACCCGGGACCGGCTCGAGGACATCTATGACGCCTGGTCGACGGCCGACGACCGCACGGTATGGGTGATCGAGGAGCGTGAGACGGGACGCGTCGTGGGCGAGTCGGTGCTCAACGACGTCGACGTCGAGAACCTGTCGTGCGGCTTCCGGATCTGGATCTCCGGTGCGACCGGCCGGGGCCTGGGGACCGAGGCCACGTGGCTGACGGTGCGCCACGCCTTCGAGGAGCAGCACCTGCACCGGGTCGCCCTCGAGGTCTACGCGTTCAACCCGCGCGCCCGTCACGTCTACGACACGGTGGGGTTCCGGCACGAGGCACCCTGCGTGACGCCCTCCGGTTCGACGACGGCTGGGTCGACGCCCACGTCATGGCCATGACCGCAGCTGACTGGGCGTCCCTCGGCGACGGGCCGGGACAGGCTCGGTGAGCACGACGGGCGGTACCTGCGGGTAGCACGAGGTGGCCCCCGGAGGGGTCTAGCGTGGCTAGATGACGGCACCCGCGCCGCCCGCACCCGAGGTCTACCGAAAGTGGGTCCCTCCATGACCGCAGCCCCGTCCCTGACCACCCAGGCCGATGCCGGGACGCTGGCGCCTGGCCGTCACCGCCCGCGGCCGGTGATCATCCAGGGCGGCATGGGCGTGGCGGTGTCCGGCTGGCGGCTGGCTCGCACGATCTCCACCAACGGTCACCTGGGTGTGGTCTCCGGAACGGCTCTGGACGCGGTCCTGGCGCGGGTCCTGCAGCACGGTGACCCGGGCGGGCACTACCGACGGGCGCTGGCGCACTTCCCCAACCTCCCCGTCGCCCAGCGCGTGCTCGACACCTACTTCATCGATGGTGGGCGACCCGACGACGCCCCCTATCGCCCGGTCCCCAAGCTGACGCTGTCGACCAGCCGCGAGGGGCAGGAGCTCGCCGTCGTCGCCAACTTCGCGGAGGTCTGGCTGGCCAAGGAGGGCCACGACGGGGTCGTGGGCGTCAACCTGCTGGAGAAGATCCAGATGGCCACGCCGACCGCGGTGCTCGGAGCGATGCTCGCGGGGGTGGACTACGTCCTCATGGGTGCCGGCATCCCCCGCGAGATCCCGGCGCTGCTGCGCGCGCTCGCTGCCGGGCAGGTCGGCCGGATCACCGCCGACGTCGTCGGGGCCAGCACCACGCGGTCGATCGAGGTCGATCCGGTGGACCTGGTCGGACCCGAGATGCCCACCCTCACCCGACCCGACTTCCTCGCCATCATCTCGATCAACCAGCTCGCGTCCTACCTGCACCGTGACCCCGAGATCCGCCCCGACGGCTTCGTCGTCGAGCGGCCCCCTGCCGGAGGCCACTCCGCCCCTCCCCGGGGCAGGCTGCAGCTCGACGAGTCGGGCGACCCGGTGTACGGCCCCCGTGACGAGGCCGACCTCGCCAAGCTGACCCAGCTCGGGCTGCCCTTCTGGATGGCCGGCGCAGCAGCGACCCCGGCGCACCTCGCCACGGCGATCCGGTCCGGAGCGGTGGGCGTCCAGGTGGGGACGCTGTTCGCGCTCAGCCTGGACTCCGGCCTCAGCGACGACAATCGCAACCAGCTGCTGGCGCGCCTGCGCGATGGCGACCTGACCGTGCGCAACGACCCGCGTGCCAGCCCCACCGGGTTCCCGTTCAAGGTGGCGGTGCTCCCCGGCACGGCCAGCGATCCCGACGTCTATGCCGCTCGCCCGCGCCTGTGCGACCTGTCCTACCTGCGCCAGCCCTACGAGCGATCGGACGGCAAGGTCGGATACCGGTGCCCGGCGGAGCCGGTGCACATGCACCTGCGCAAGGGCGGCAGCCTGGAGGACACCGTCGGACGGCAGTGCCTGTGCAACGGGCTGATGGCCGACATCGGCCTGGGGCAGCACCGCACCGACGGGTATGCCGAGCGGCCGCTCGTCACCCTCGGCCAGGACCTCACCGGGGCCGTCGAGCTCATCGCGCGTCACCCGCGGGGATGGACCGCGCGCCAGGCGCTGGCCTATCTCCAGGAGTCGGTGGCCTAGGTCGACGTCGAGCACCCACAGGCATCTGCCGGTGGAGATCCCACCGAGTCTCGCCGCGGCCAGGGGGCTGACTCAGGCGAGCGTCTGCGTGATGCACGCGGTGTCCGGCCCCTGCTCCACCCTGGCGAGGGCGCCGTTGACGAGCGACAGGTAGGGGGCCCAGTGTCCGCACTCGACGTCCGCGACGATGGGGATCCCGAGCATCCCCAGGGCGTCGACCACCGCCTCGTGCTGCGTGAGGGTCTCCCCCGGTGGCGCATAGGTGCGTCCGACCAGGATGGCGCGGGCGTGATCGAACGCCCCGTTGAGCCGCATCCCGTGCAGGTTGCGGCAGATCGCCGGGGCGTCGTCTCCGGCCGCCTCCACGTAGACGAGGAGGCCGTCTCCCAGCTCCGCCAGCCGGCTGGTGTCGAGATATCTGGTGCCGGCCAGGTTGGCCAGCGTCTCGATGCAGCCCCCCACGAGCCGACCGGTGACGTCGACCTCCCCGCCCAGAGAGTCCAGCCGCGTCCAGGATCCGGGGACGTCGAGCAGGTACTCGTCGGCGCCCGGATGCTCGACGTAGTCGACGAATCCCCGTCGGTGCCGACCCGGCGGCGTCTGGACGACGGTGGCCCCCTGGCCGAGGGTGACGATGTCCAGCCACGACACGAGGCCCTCGGGAGTGCGGTAGGGGGTGTCCATGAGGTTGTTGCCGTGGATGGTCGCCCAACCCGCGACCAGCGTCAGCGGGGTGATGAGCGTGGCGATGTCGGAGAACCCCACGACCCATGTCGGCTCCGCCCGGCCGATCCTCTCCCAGTCCAGCAGGTCGATCAGGTCGATCGCCGTCTCACCGCCCCATGGCGGCACCACGGCCCGGATCGACGGGTCCAGCAGCATGCCTTGCAGCTCGGCAGCCCGTTGGGCGGCGGGCGCGCTGATGTGGCCCGAGCCGTCCATGCAGTCACCGACGACGACCTGGTAGCCCCGGTCACGCACCGTCGCCAGGGCGACGTCGAGACGCGCCTGCAGCGGCCCCGACGCCCCTGACGAAGGGCTGGTCACCCCGACGGTGTCGCCGGGTCGCAGCGGGGCGGGGAATCGCAGGTTCATCGGTCTCCTCGAGCACGGGGGTCGGATGGTCAGGCGGGCCGGGCGCTCGCGTGGCTGGCGCTGCGGTCGAGGTCAGGCCCGCCACTCGCGGGCGAGCAGGCCGTATGCCGCGCCGTCCACCCAGCCGTGGTCGGGATGCCACGAGTCGCGGACACCGTACTGCTCCAGGCGCATCCCGAGCCCGGACAGCAACCGGGCCGACGCCACGTTGTCGGCATACAGGCCGGCGGTCACCCGACGCACCCCGAGCTCGCGGAAGCAGCGGTCCAGGCCGGCAGCGGCGATCTCCCGCCCGTAGCCCTCTCCGTGGAAGGCCGGGTCCAGCACGTAGCCGAGCTCCGCCTCGCAGCCCTGCACGGGTCCGCCCGGCTGGCCGCTGCCGTCCCGCACCGCGATCGAGCAGGTGCCGACCACCCGGTCCCCGAGGCGGGCGACGAACGACCGGTCGCGCTCCCCCGGCTCGAGCCACGCCCGTCGAAGAGCCTCCGGCTCCACCCGTGCTCGCAGCATCCAGCGCCCCACGTCGGGACGGTTCCGGTAGCGCAGCATCTGCTCGACGTCGTCCGGTGCGGCGTCGCCCAGGGACAACCTGGCCGTATGCCGCTCGCCCGTCTCCCACGCGACGGCCGGTCGCAGGGCTCGTCGGGGCTGCACGGCCGCCGACGCGTCACGGATCTCACGAAGGCCACGCACCTCACCCCGCCACTCCTCCGCGAGGATCGCGTAGCCGTAGCCGTCGACCCACCCGTGCTCGGCGTGCCAGGAGTCCTCGACGCCGTGCTCCTCGCGCCGCATCCCGGCCTTCTCCAGGACGCGGGAGGAGGCGGGGTTGTCGCGGTTGCAGCAGGCCCTGACGCGCCGCAGCCCCAGGTCGTCGACGGCCGCCGCCACCAGGCCGCGCGCGAGGTCGGTCGCCACCCCCTGACCGGCCCGGTGCGGGTCGACGATGTAGCCGATCAGCGCCTCGACGCCGCGCGGTGTGGCCTCGTGCAGGCCGTCGTCCACGATCTCCAGGAAGCCCATGGCCACCACGACACCGTCGCGCTCGGCCACGCACGAGTGGTCGGTGTCGCTACCGGGCGCCGCGGCCCACCAGCGCCGGAACTCCTTGGGATCCACGGAGGTCCGCATCATCCAGCGGTTGACCTCGGGGTCGTTGCGGTAGGTCAGCAGCTGCTCGACGTCACCGGGCGTCGCGTCCCGCAGGACGAGGGAGCCGCTGCGGCGCGGCCAGGGAGAGGGCATGCGACCCACGCTAACGAGCGAGGATCCGCCCGTCGTCCAGGTTTCGCGAGGAGTGGCTTCGCGGGGAGCGACTCAGCCCCAGCTCTTGGCCTCGGTCAAGCAGAACAGGTGCCCGGCCGGGTCGCGCAGCACCCGCCAGGTCCCCTCCTCGTGATCGGCCGGCTGCTCGTCCGGCACGGTCGCACCCAGCTCGACGCAGCGCCGCTCGGCGGCCGCGATGTCCTCCACCGCCAGGTCGAGGTGGAACTGCTTGGCTCCTGCTGTGTCCGGCCAGGCGGGGGGCTGCCACCCCTCGACCTTCCCGAAGCCCAAAGCGTGCGACGGACCCGTCAGCATGGCGTAGCTCTCGTCGCCGTACGCCTTGTCCCACCCGAGCACCGCGGCCCAGAAGTCGGCGACCGGACCGGGGTCGGCGCAGTCGAGGGTCACCATGGCGAGGCGCGCCATGGGTGTCGTCGGGGAGGGGCTGGTCGAGTCGTTGGTCGTCATGCCCCCACGCTCCTACGATCGAGCGGTGCCGGCTTGGACGAACCCGTCAGCACCCCCACCCCCGCCGGGCGTGGTGCTGCACCCCCGCGCCCAGGACCGGGTGGCTCCCCCGCGGAGCATCGCGCCCGGCCACGAGCTCGCGCCCCTCGTCGAGCGCCACTGGCTGCTCTCCTGGGACCTGCCTGCTCAGCAGCGTTTCCCCGGCTCGCTCGTCCCCCAGCTCTCGCACAACCTCACCCACGAGGTGGGCTCGGGTCGTCCCGGGATCCCGTATGACGCCGTCGTGGTCACCGGCGTCCCGACGCGGCGGTTCGACGCCGACCTCGCCGGGCGCGGCTACGTGCTGGGCACGAAGTTCCACCCCGGAGCCCTCGCTGCCGTCAGCGACGTCCCCGCGCGCGCCCTCACCGACCGCACCGTCCTCGCCGACGAGGTGCTGCCGCGCGCGGTCGTGGACGCGTATGCCGCCGCCGACGATCCGGGTGACCCCGAGGCCTTCCGGCATACGGTCGAGCAGGCCCTGGTGAGCCTCCTGGACCGCGTCGACCCGGCCTGGGTCGAGGTCCACGAGGCCGTCCTCCGCATCGCGGCGGACCCCTGGCTGACCACCGTCGCACGTCTGGTCGCCGAGACCGGGAGCGGCGAGCGCACCCTCCAGCGGCAGTTCGCGCGGTACGTCGGCGTCGCCCCCAAGCGGGTCATCACGCGCTACCGCCTGCACGACGCGGTGGCCGCCCTGGACGCGAGCACCGACGAGTCCCTGGCCGACCTGGCCGCCCGGCTCGGGTTCTTCGACCAGGCCCATCTGGCACGGGAGTTCACGCGCTTCGTGGGGATCGCGCCCAGCGCCTACCGCGCCGGACGTCCCATCCGTGACTGACCGGACCGACCGGACCGACCGGACCGACCGGACCGAACGGACTCACCGCCGGTAGTCACACCTACCGGCCCTGGCCTCCCAGGCCGATGCGACTACCGGCGGCGGGTTCGTGCGCTACGCGTCAGTCGTTGTCGGCGAACGCCTCGGGGGGCGGGCACGTGCAGATCAGGTTCCGGTCGCCGTACGCGCCGTCGATCCGCCGCACCGACGGCCAGTACTTCGACCGCGGGTCCACGCCGGCCGGGAACGCCGCCGTGCGGCGGTCGAACCCGTAGTCCCAGTCCCCCGCCAGCGACTCCGCGGTGTAGGGCGCGTGCCGGAGCACCGACGCGTCCGCCGCCACCTCGCCCGACCCGACCTGGTCGATCTCGGTCTTGATCGCGATCATGGCGTCGCAGAACCGGTCCAGCTCCACGAGGTCCTCGGACTCCGTCGGCTCGACCATCAGCGTCCCGGCGACCGGGAACGACATCGTGGGCGCGTGGAAGCCGTAGTCGATGAGCCGCTTGGCGACGTCGTCCACCGTGACGCCCGTGTCGTGGGTGATGCCCCGCAGGTCCAGGATGCACTCGTGCGCCACGAGCCCGTCCTGGCTGTAGAGCACCGGGTAGTGGTCGCGCAGCCGCGCCGCCACGTAGTTGGCGTTGAGCACGGCCGCGAGCGTCGCGCGGCGCAGCCCCTCGCCGCCCATGAGCCGGATGTACGCCCACGAGATCGGCAGGATCGACGCCGAGCCGTACGGCGCGGACGCCGCAGGTCCGGTCGCCGTGTCCGGCCCGGCCTCGGGGGCGAGCGTGTGGTTGGGCAGGTATGGCGCCAGGTGGGACCGCACGCCGATGGGGCCGACGCCCGGGCCGCCGCCACCGTGGGGGATGCAGAAGGTCTTGTGCAGGTTGAGGTGCGAGACGTCCGCCCCGAACTTGCCGGGACGCGCCACGCCGACCAGGGCGTTCATGTTGGCGCCGTCGACGTAGACCTGGCCGCCGGCCTCGTGGACCAGCTCGCACAGCTCGACGATGGTGTCCTCGTAGACGCCGTGGGTCGAGGGGTAGGTCACCATGATCGCGGCGAGCACCTCGCAGTGCTCCTTGACCTTGCCGCGCAGGTCCTCCATGTCGACCGAGCCGCCGGCCGTGGACTTGACCACGACGACCTTGAAGCCCGCCATCACCGCGGACGCCGCGTTGGTGCCGTGGGCGCTGGACGGGATGAGGCAGACGTTGCGCTCCTCCTGACCGTTGGCGCGGTGGTAGGCGCGGATCGCCATGAGGCCGGCCAGCTCGCCGGAGGCGCCGGAGTTGGGCTGCATCGACACGGCGTCGTAGCCGGTGATCTCGACCAGCCACTGCTGCAGGTCCGAGACGATCTGGCGCGAGCCCGCCGACTGGTCGGTCGGCACGAAGGGGTGCAGGGACGAGAACTCGGGCCAGGTGATGGGCTCGAGCTCGGTGGTGGCGTTGAGCTTCATCGTGCACGAGCCCAGCGGGATCATGCCGCGGTCGAGCGCGTAGTCCTGGTCGGCGAGGCGGCGCAGGTAGCGCATCATCGCCGTCTCGGAGTGGTGCGCGCTGAAGACGGGGTGCGTGAGGTACTCGCTCGTGCGGGTCAGCGCCTCGGGCCAGGACGGGGCCAGGTCGCCGGGCACCGCACCCGAGAAGCTCGCGCCGAAGGACTCGACGACCGCCGCGACCTGCGCCCGGTCCGTCGTCTCGTCGAAGGACAGCTGCACCGTGTCGGCGTCCACGCGCCACAGGTTGAGGTCGCGCTCGAGCGCGGCCGCCATGACGGCGTCGGCGCGGCCGGGCACCGAGACCGTGAGGGTGTCGAAGTGGCGCTGGGTGCGCACGTCGACGGACGCGGCGACGAGGGCCTGGCGCGCGGCGGCGGTGTGCCGCTGGACGCGCTCGGCGATGCGCCGCAGCCCCTCGGGACCGTGCCAGACGGCATACATGCTGGCCATGACGGCCAGCAGCACCTGGGCGGTGCAGATGTTGGAGGTGGCCTTCTCCCGCCTGATGTGCTGCTCTCGCGTCTGCAGGGCGAGCCGGTATGCCGGAGCGCCCACCTCGTCGACGGACACCCCCACGAGGCGGCCGGGCATGGACCGCTCGAGGCCCTTGCGGACCGACATGAAGCCGGCGTGGGGACCACCGAAGCCCATCGGGACCCCGAACCGCTGGCTGTTGCCCACCGCGATGTCGGCGCCCCACTCGCCGGGCGGCGTCAGCAGGGTCAGGGCGAGCAGGTCGGTGGCGGCGGTCACGAGGGCCTTGGCCTCGTGGGCGGCCTCGGCCAGCGCGCGCCAGTCGCGCACCTCGCCGTCGGCCCCGGGGTACTGCACGAGGACGCCGAAGACGCCCTTGCCGCCGGAGGCCTCGACCAGCCCCTCGGCCGTGGTCACGGACGACAGGTCCAGCCGCTCCACCTGGATGCCGAGCGGCAGGGCGCGCGAGGCGATCACGGCGTAGGACTGCGGCAGCACTTGCTCGTCGACCAGCAGCACGGCGTCCTTGGCCGCCTTGCTGGACCGCCGCATCAGGGTCATGGCCTCCGCAGCCGCCGTGCCCTCGTCGAGCAGGGACGAGTTGGCGATGTCGAGCCCGGTCAGGTCGTTGACCATGGTCTGGAAGTTGAGCAGGGCCTCGAGCCGGCCCTGGCTGATCTCGGGCTGGTAGGGCGTGTAGGCGGTGTACCACGCGGGGTTCTCGAGCACGTTGCGCCGCACGACGGGCGGCGTCACGGTGCCGTAGTAGCCGAGGCCGATCAGCGAGGTCTTGACCTGGTTGCGGTCGGCGATCGCGCGCAGCTCGTCGGTGACGGCCTGCTCGGTGGGGGCTCCCTCGAGCGCGAGGGACGGGCCCCCGAGGATGGCGGCCGGTGCGGTGCGGGCGATGAGCTCCTCGACGCTGGGCTGGCCGATGACCTCCAGCATGCGCGTGACGTCGTCCTCGCGCGGGCCGATGTGGCGGGAGACGAACTCCGGCACGGTGGTGGTGCTGTCTGTGCTCACGGCAGGCTCCTCGTGGCAGGGGGGCGTAGGTCGGGCTCGCCGCTGCGGCGGGTCCGTCCCCTCCAGTCTGCGACGCCGGGGCGACGCATCCAGGGTGCCTGCCCACGCGGTCCGGGTGCCTGAGAGGTTCCGGGGTAGTTGCCCCTTCGGCGCCCCGCCGACGTCGACCTGCGGCACTTCGTCGCCTCGTCGCGACGGAGCATCATCGGCCTTCGCCGCGCAGGATCTCTCCCGCGTGAGGTGATCAGCGCTGCAAACCCTAGCAGCAGGGTGCCGCCCCGGCCGGCGCGACCCGGGTCGTCACGACCCTGGCGCGAGGGGTGGTCAGCCGGCGGAGCGGGTGCGGCGCCGGGCGGTGAGCTCGTCGCCCGGGAAGTCGGGCTGCTCCTCGTCCTCGAAGCGCTCGCTCGGCAGCGAGGACAGCTCGCCCTCGATCTCGCGCCACACGCGTCCGACCGCGATGCCGAAGACGCCCTGACCACCCTGGACGAGGTCGATGACCTCGTCGGCGGACGTGCACTCGTAGACGGAGGCGCCGTCGCTCATGAGGGTGATCTGCGCGAGGTCCTCGACGCCGCGCTCGCGCAGGGTCGAGATGGCCACGCGGATCTGCTGGAGGGACACGCCGGTGTCGAGCAGCCGCTTGACGACCTTGAGCACGAGGATGTCGCGGAAGCCGTAGAGCCGCTGCGTGCCCGATCCCGTCGCGCCGCGCACGGACGGCTCCACCAGGCCGGTGCGGGCCCAGTAGTCGAGCTGGCGGTAGGTGATGCCGGCGGCCTTGCAGGCGGTGGGTCCGCGGTAGCCGATGTCCTCGGACAGGTCGGGAAGGTCGTCGGTGAAGAGCAACCCCTGCGAGGCGGTCGGCACGACCGGGCGGTCGGTGTGCTCCGGTCCCACGGCCCCTCCCCCTTCGCGCTGCTCGTCTCGGCTGTCGGGCGTCGCGCGCAGTCGCGTGACGTGGTGCCGGGCTCGAGTTCGACGGTACGTCCCGGCCTGGGGGTCGTCAATCACATCAGCCCCCACCCGGCACGTGTGTCGGGCTGCGTCGGCGGCGGCGCGCCCAGGGGCTACCCGAACGGCCTACCGGGTCGCCCACCTTCTCTGCGACCCGGCTGACCGGCTGACCGGCTCGTCGGACCCCGGGGCGCGGGCCGGCCCAGACGTGGCACCTGGTCGTCAGGCCTCGTGAGGGCCCTCGTCCTGGCGTCCCTCGAAGTCCTCGGGCGTCACGTGGTCGAGGAACTCGCGGAAGCGCTCGACCTCGTCCTCGGCGGCCACCTCGCCGTCCTCGCCGGTCTCCCCGGAGATCGTCACGCCCGCCTCGTCGAGGATGGCCTCGGTGGTCACGAGGCCGGTGCCGGTGCGCAGCGCGATCGCGATGGCGTCCGACGCGCGGGAGTCCACCTCGATCGTGCCGTCGAAGACGAGCGTGGCCCGGAAGTAGCTGTCTTGCAGCGAGCTGATCCGGATCTCGGTGAGCCGGTGGCCGAGCGCGGGGATCAGGCTGGCGATCAGGTCGTGGGTGAGCGGCCGCGGCGGCTCGACCCCCTGCTGCGCGTAGGCGATCGCGGTGGCCTCGGCCGCTCCGACCCAGATGGGCAGGAAACGACTGCCGTCCGTCTCCTTGAGCAGCACGATCGGCTTGTTGGTCGGCATCTCGACCCGGACCCCGAGCACCTCTAGTGACCTCACCTCGCCACCGTACCTCGCGATCGGCGACCCGTCGCCGATGGCGCTCGTGGTGCTCAGTCCCCGAGACCGCCTCGGACCAGGGCGGCGTGCAGGGACAGGCAGGACCGCAGTATGTCGACCGCGGGGTCGTCGTCACGGCGTCGGGCCGCAGGCCCACGCACCTGCTCGACGAGGGCCAGCTCACGGTCGGCCGCCGTGCGGAACGGCCGCAGGTGCCGCGGCTCGATCCCGTGGGACGCGAGCTGGCCGGCCGCCCGGGCCACCGCCAGGTCGTCCTCGTCGAAGTGGCCGTGACGGTCGGGGCGCAACAGGCCGTAGGTCAGCAGCCCGGTGAGCGTGGCCTCGTCGATGCCGGCGGAGCGACGCACCTCGCGCTCGGTGAGCCGCAGCGAGGAGGCGGGAGCCGTGAGCAACGAGTCGACCGCGTCGGCGGCGACCGTCTCGGGGACGGTCGGGAGCGTGGACTCCCCCGGCCCCGACGGGGTGAGCCCGCGGTCGATGGCGTCCAGCGCGTCACGGATCACCTCGAGCGGCCAGAACCGGTCGCGCTGCGCGGTGAGGATGTAGCGCAGCCGCTCGACGTCCTCCTGGGAGAATACGCGATAGCCCGACGGGCGACGCTCCGGGGTGAGGAGCCCCTTGGACTCCAGGAACCTGACCTTGCTGATCGACAGGTCGGGGAAGTCGTCGACCAGCGCAGCGACGACGGCGCCGATCGTGAAGGTGCTGCGGGAGGAGGAGCCGTCGCTCACCGGCATCAGCTGGACGACGGGGCGTAGAACACGAGGCGGAACTTGCCGATCTGCACCTCGTCACCGGCCTGGAGGCGGCCGGCGTCCGTGCGCTCACGGTTGACATAGGTGCCGTTGAGCGACCCCACGTCCCGCACCTCGAAGGTGTCGCCCATCCGAACGAAGACTGCGTGCCGACGGGAGACGGTCACGTCGTCGAGGAAGATGTCGCTGTCGGGGTGACGACCGGCGCTGACCTCCTCGGCGTCGAGGAGGAAGCGGGCGCCGGTGTTGGGTCCACGCAGGACCACCAGCAGCGCCGTGCCGGGACGCAGCGCGTCGACGGTGGCCTGGTCGTGCGGCCCCTGCGTGCCGCCCCCGTCGGCGGTGAGGTCCGGCTCCTGACCGACGCCCTGGAACTGCTGCGTCGACGGGCCCTCGGGGAGAGGGCGACGGCCCTCCTGCTCAGGGTGGCTCATGATGCAGTCCCTCCTTGGCGATCAATCGGTGTCACCCGCGTGCCCGTCACGCGAACGTGCGGGTCACCGCGGGTGACACCGTATGAGAAATGTGTCCGAGGCACCAGCCTATCGGTCAGTCGAGCTGGGCCTTGTAGGCGCTCACGTCCATGAGACCGTCGAGCTGGCCGGGGTCGCTGACCTTGACCGTGAACATCCAGCCGCTGCCGTAGGGGTCGGAGTTGACCGACTCGGGGGTCCCGTCGAGCTCCTCGTTGACCTCGACGACCTCGCCGGACACCGGGGAGTACAGGTCGGAGACGGACTTGGTGGACTCCACCTCGCCGCACGAGTCGCCGGCGGAGACGGTGTCGCCCACGGCAGGGAGGCTGACGTAGACGACGTCGCCCAGCGCGTCCTGCGCGTAGGCGGTGACGCCGATCTTGGCGAGGTCGCCCTCGACGGCGACCCACTCGTGCTCGGCGGTGTAGCGAAGGTTCTCGGGGTAGGACAGCTCCGACATGGCGCTCCTTGTAGGTCGCGGATGACGTCCGGCTCGGACGGGCCTCCGTGGACGGGTGCTACGGAGCTGGTCCCGTCGTCGGGGCCGGCACGGGTTGAGCGTGACGTGGCTGCGCCGGCGTCGCCAGCGCGTCCACGGTGATGCTATCTGCCCGTGCCACGGCCGCGTCAGCGCCCTCCTGCCTCATGCTCTCGACGACGCCGCCCGGGATCCGCATGGCGGCATCCATGGTGGCCGGGTCGCCGATCGCCTTGACGACGTAGGGGGCGCTGAGCGGCTTGCCGTCGGCGCGCAGGGCGCCGTCCTGGGCACCGAACCACGTCGACGCGACGACCCGCACGTCACCGACCTGGATCGCCTCGGCGCCCGCGTCGCGCAGCTCCTGGACGACGTCCAGCAGCATGGGGGCCTTGACCTTGCCCTGCGGGTCGGTGATGCGGATCGTGACCCCGGGCCCCTTGGCCTTGGCGGTGCCCGCGAGGATGCCGAGCGTGTCGAGCCGCTCCCGGGCCGCGGTGACGGCGGCCTGTCCCTGCTGCGACCCGTTGACGAGCTCGTCCCGCTGGGCCTGCAGCTGACGCGCCTCGGCGTCGAGCCGGTCCGAGCGCGCGTTCTGGTCGTCGAGGATGCGCACGAGGTCGCTGGTGCGCAGGGACTCCAGACCGCGTCGTGACTGCGACTGCAGCTGGGTGGCGAGCGCGAACCCCAACAGCACCGCGAGGGCCGTGGCCATCGCGTTGGCCTTGGTGAGGCGGGGGCGGCCGACGCGGGCGAGCCGCCGCCACGCGGAGGGAGGGGTGGCGGTCGTGGGCGCGGTGGAGTCCGACGGAGAGGTGGAGGGCTGCGAAGCGGTGGAGGGCTGCGAAGCGGTGGAGGGCTGCGAAGCGGTGCGGGGCTCCGGCGTGGTGCCGTCGCCGTCGGGCGGGTCGGGGAGGCGCGTGCTCATGCGTGGAAGAGGTGTCGGCGGATCGACGCGACGTTGGAGAAGATGCGGACGCCGAGGACCACGACGACCCCGGTGGAGAGCTGGGCGCCGACGCCGAGCTGGTCACCGAGGAAGACGATGAGCGCCGCCACCACCACGTTGGACAGGAACGAGATGACGAAGACCTTGTCGTTGAAGATGCCGTCGAGGACGGCGCGCAGACCACCGAACACGGCGTCGAGCGCCGCGATGATCGCGATCGGGAGGTAGGGCTGGAGCCACACCGGCACCGAGGGGTCGAGGAAGACCCCGATCACGATGCCGATGAGCAGTCCGAGTGCGGGGATCACGGGTTGGCCTCCGTCGTGCTGGGCGTGGTGCTGGCTGGCTTCGTGCTGGTCGTCGTGCTGGCTGGTTTCGTGCTGGCGGGCTTCGCGCTGGTCGTCGTGCTGGTGGCTGGCTTCGCAATAGCAGCGGGTATGGCGGAGGCGGGCACCGGGGTCGCGTGGCGCAGCCGCACCCCGCTGTCGCCCTGCAGCACGAGCCGTTCCTGCGTCGCGACGTCGTGACGGATGCCGACCTCACGGCCGAGCGCGTCCAGCCAGCGGCCGCCCTCGGTGGCCTGGAACCGCGTGCGCAGCTGCTGCGGGTCCCCGATGGCATGGATCACGTAGGGCCGGGTCAGGGGACGGTAGTCGACCAGGATCGCCTCGCCGGCGAAGCGCACCGCCGAGGTCGACGTCAGCCGGTGCCCGTTGACGTCGACCGCCTCGGCGCCCGCCTCCCACAGCCCGTTGACGACGAGCTGCAGGTCGCTGGACTGCACCCGCCCCGGGTCCTGCTCGGACGTGCGGGGGTTGCCGTCGGCGGACGCCTCGGTGCTGGTGCGGGCGTCGTCGACGGTGACCGCCAGCCCCGGCCCCGTGACGGGGGTGGCCGCCGCTCCGAGCTCGGCCTGCCGCAGCCGGTCGGTCAGTCCCTGCTCGGCCTGGCCGGCCAGGACCTGCTCGCGGACGCGGGTCATCTCGGCCTCCCACGTCGCCATCTGCGCCTGGGTCCGGTCGGCCTCGGTCTGGCGGCGCTCGATCTGCGCCACGAGCGCGGACTTCTCGGCGGTGACGGCGGCCTTGGGCTGACGCAGGGCCATGCCGGCGCTCGCCACGAGCACCCCGATGAGCAGGAGATAGACGGTGGTGCGCCACGTGCGCCCGGACGGTGTCGGCGTGAGACCCGCCGCGACCCGGCGGTCGGCCTCGGCGGCATACCCGGGGTCCAGGGGACGGTGCATCATCTCCGTGAGCAGGGTCATGCTCTCGTCGGGACGACGCTGCCGTGGTGTGGGTGCTGACGGTGCCGGCCGTGCCCCTGGTGGCGTGCTCATGGTGCCTCCTCCCCCGACGGACGGCGCACGACCTGCTGCGCCTGGATGTAGTACATGATCGCCGACAGCCAGTACAACCCGGCACCCCACCAGGCGAAGGCCCACGCCACGGCCCGGACGACGGCCGCGGGGGTGCCCGGACCGTGCCCCAGCAGCATGAGCGGGAAGGCGGTGAGCAGGGCGAAGGTCGCGGCCTTGCCGATGAAGGACACCGGCAGCGTGCGCAGGCCGTGGCGTCGCAGGCGCACCATCTCGGTGACGCCCCACAGGTCGCGGGCGAGCAGCAGGGCCACGAACCACCACGGCACGACGCCGTGCACCATCAGGCCCAGCATCGTGGTGAGCACGAACAGCCGGTCCGCGACGGGGTCCAAGGTCTGCCCGAGCCGGCTGACGAGGTCGTAGCGGCGGGCCACCACGCCATCGACCCAGTCCGTCGCGGCCGAGACGGCCAGCACCCAGAACGCCTCGAGCTCGGCGTGCCGCACCAGCAGCAGCCAGAGGAAGACGGGGATCAGCACGAGCCGCAGGAGCGTGAGGGCGTTCGGCAGCGTGAGCACGCGCGTCGAGACGGCGGGCTCGGGTCCGCTCGGCATACCTGGGTCCCCCACGGGCTCCAGGCTAGGACCTCGGCAGACTCGGCCGGGCTGACGCGCCGACGCGTGGACGGGTCACCTGCGAGAGTGCGCCCGCTGCTGCGCTGCTCACCGGGGCTGACATGTCAGGATGCTGGCATGACGACGTCGCAGCGCCACGCCGCCCTCACCGACCGAGGGCGCGTCAGCGACCACAACGAGGACGCGTATGCCGTCGACGACGACCTGTGGGTCGTGGCGGACGGGATGGGCGGGCACGCCGGCGGGGAGATCGCCAGCCAGGTGGCCGTCGACGCCGTCGTGCGGATGGCCGGTGGCGGCGCGGTCGGACGCAGCGCGGACGTGCAGGGACTGCTCGAGGATGCCGTCGCCGCCGCGCGCGGCGCGGTCGTCGACCGGTCCCGTCAGGACCCCGCGACGGTCGGCATGGGGACGACGCTCGTCGTCGCCGCCCGCAGCGGGGACGGGCAGCTCGTGGTCGCGTGGGTGGGCGACAGCCGGGCCTACCTGCTCGTCGACGGGGACCTGGTGGCCCTCACCAGCGACCACAACGTCGCCCAGGAGATGGTGGACCTCGGGATGATCACGCTCGAGCAGGCACGCACGCACCCGGGGCAGTACCGCATCACGCGCGCGATCACCGACGACCCGCAGAGCGAGGCGACCCCCGGCGTGGCGGTCGTGCCCGCGGCCGGACGCCTGCTCCTGTGCTCGGACGGCCTCAACGGCGAGCTCGAGGACTCCCGGATCGCCGCCCTGCTCGCCGACCACGACCCCGGCACCGCCAGCCGGGCCCTGGTCCACGAGGCCCTCGACGCCGGCGGCCGCGACAACGTCACCGTGGTGGTCGTCGACCTGTGAGCAGGCTGCGCCGTCCAGTCGATGTCGCCGCTCTCGCCACCCTGCTGATGGGCGCGACCGGCCTCGGTGCCTGCGCCCCGCCGGACCCGGAGCCGACGCCCACCCGGCTCGAGCTGTCCACCCCCGGGGACACCCCGCCGGCCGCGCGTGACCTCTCGACCGTCTCGCCGACGGCATCGTCGAGCGGGTCGGCACCCACGAGCCCTGGTATGACGACCCCGGCGACCCCCGCGACCGCTGACGGCACCGGTTCGCCCACGGCGGCGACGACGACGGCGGCTCTGCCGGCCGGGCTCGACCCGGGCAACCGCTTCTACGACACCGACCGTTCGCTGCAGCGATCACCCTGGTTCGCGGGGGCCTGGCCGGTGATGGTGCCCTACGGCTGCACGAGCGCTCCGTACTACGACGCCGACGCGCGGTGCCCCGCCAGCCGGGGCTTCCACCACGGGGTCGACGTGGCCCTGCCGTGCGGCACCGTGATCACGTCCGGCGTGGCCGGCACCGTCGTCGACCCCGCCACCCCGAGGCGGCCGGGTCCGGCATACGGCCCGAACGCCCTCCGCGTCCGCACGACGGACGCGACCCGGGACGTGCTGGTCGGGCATGCCCGCCGGGTCCTGGTCTCCCCCGGTCAGCGGGTGGAGCCGGGCACGCCGCTGGCCGAGGTCGGCGACCTGGGGGCGCCGGACGGCTGCCACCTGCACCTGGAGGTGCGGGCCGCCGGTGGCGCGGTCGACACGGCGACGGACCCTGCTCCGGTGCTGCGGCTCAGCGCGAGCGACCCGGTCGGTGGCTGACCCGGTCCCACCGATCGGCCCCGCGCCGCAGCTGGTAGCGCGACGCCCTCCCCACGAACCACGCCCCGCGGGCGATGCTCGACCCGACGACCAGACCCACGGCGATGGCGCAGATCACGCCCACGGACAGGGCGATCGTGTCCGCCGCGAAGGGCGTGTCCAGCCCGAGCTGGGTCACCGACATCAGGCCGAGCGACCCGGGCACCAGCAGCCAGAAGCTCGGGAGGAACACCACGAGGCGCGGCAGCCGGGGCCGCAGCAGCTCGACCGCGCTGGCCCCGAAGCTCGCCGCCACCGCCCCGAGGAAGGCCCCGAACCACGGGCTCGGCACCAGCGTCTGGCCCACCACCTGCGAGGAGAAGGTGGCGGCCAGGATGAGCAGCACCCAGGGCACGAGCCGCGGCGGGACGGCCTCCATCAGGCTGATGCCGATCGTGAGCAGCAGCAGGCCGAGCAGGGCCGCCCACCAGCCGAGCTCGTGGCTGCGCTCGTTGGCGAGCATGTCCGGTGGCACGCGCAGCAGGACCGCGGCCGCCCCCGCGCCGAGCCCGAAGAGCACGAGCTGGCTGGCGCCGAAGACGAGCCGTGAGGTCCCCGCGACCATCGCGCCGGCAGCCAGCTCGGACAGACCGGTGACGATGAGGGCGCCGGGCAGCAGGACGGCCAGGGGTGGCAGCAGGCTGCGCAGGGGGCCGGGGACCCAGCCGTGCTCCCCCGCCCAGAACGCCAGCACGCTCACCAGGAAGGCCGCCACGCTGGGGAACAGGATCGTGAGCAGCCGGTGCCGTCCGCTGACCCGCATGAGCGCCACGACCAGCGGGCTGCACAGGAGGGCGAAGAGCACGCTGCGTGGTGACGGCTGCAGGATCAGGGCGATGCCGGCGGCCACGAGCGCGCCTCCGGCATACATGCCCGGGACGTCGTAGCGGTGCGGGCGGGCGCGGAGGGTGACCAGTCGCTCGAGCGCCTCCGTCGCGGTGACCGAGCCGTCCTCGAGGCCGCGCTGGATGGCGTTGACCTCGGCGCTCTGGTCGAGGCGCAGCGAGCCCTCGACGGCCTCGAAGGTCGCCGGCGAGCCGTAGCCGAGCGACAGGACCACCCCGGTGGGCAGCGCGGACAGCTGGCAGCCGGACTGGCCCAGCGCCCGCGCGCACCGCCGCACGTCGGCCTCGACCTCGTGGACCGGCATGCCACCCGCGACCAGCGCCGCAGCGAGGTAGGCCAGCAGCCGACGCGTCTGACGCTCGTCGGGGGCGCCCGCGGGCGCGGCCTGCTCGTGTGGCACGAGCGAAGACTACCGTCGGTGACGGCTCCGGCCCTGTGTCTGCCGAGGACCTGCGGGGGTCTGTCGGACGTCGGAGTTACGCTCGTCGCGCCGAGCCCGCACCCCGGACAGGGGCAGGCGGGCGGCATACGACCCGTCCGGAAGGACCCACGTTGAGACTGCGACTCCCCAGGCGACCGGCGACCGAGCCGGCGCCGGCCGACGAGCTGGCGTCGCCCGCGCCAGGGCCGGCCGACGCCTCGGTGTCGTCCGCTCCGGCGGGGCCGACCGGGGCGACGGTGCCCGAGCGCTCGCGGGCGTCGGTCGAGCCGCCCACCGCCACGGTCGCCCTCGACCAGCAGTCGGTATGGCGGGCCGCCTGGGTCGTGGTGGCCGTGGTGGCCCTGGCGCTGTTCGCACGATTCGTGCTCAAGGACGGCGCGCAGGTGCTGTTCACGGTCGTCATGGCCTTCTTCGCGGCCTGCGCGATGGAGCCCGCCGTCTCGCGGCTGGCCACCCGGATGCCTCGCCCGGTCGCCACGGCTCTGGTGATGCTGGGGGTGGCGCTGCTCGCCGTCGCGTTCTTCCTCGCCTTCGGCGGGATGCTGCGCGACCAGCTGACCAGCCTCGTGACCCAGGCCCCCAGCCTCGTCCAGTCGGCCGTCGAGCAGGCCAACCAGCGCTTCGGCCTCGACATCGACCAGAGCTCGATCATGGACCGGCTCAACCTCACCTCCGAGCGCATCACCGCCCTGGCTGGCCAGGTGGCGACCGGGCTGCTGGGCTTCGTCACGAGCCTGCTGTCGGCGCTGCTCAGCACCTTCGCCTTCCTGCTGTTCACCTTCTACCTCTCCGCCGACTCGCCGCGGCTGCGCACCTGGCTGGCCCGGCTGTTCCCGCCCCGGCTGCAGGGCGTCGTCCTCAGCATGTGGGAGATCGGGCTGGTCAAGGTCGGCGGCTACGTCTCGAGCCGGCTGGTCCTCGCCGCCATCAACGCCACGGCCATGGGCCTGTTCATGTGGTTCATCGACCTGCCCTACTGGCTGCCGCTGGCGCTGTGGACCGGCCTGGTCGCGCAGTTCGTGCCCAACATCGGCACCTACGTGTCCATCGTGCTGCCGGTCCTCGTCGGCCTCGTGAGCAGCGAGCCGCGCGACGGGCTCTGGGTGCTGATCTACGCGATCGCCTACCAGCAGGTGGAGAACGTCTTCGTCGAGCCCCGCATCAGCGCGCGGGCCGTCGACGTCCACCCCGCCGTGGCGTTCGCGTCGGCGATGATGGGTGGCGCGCTGTTCGGAGCCTCCGGTGCCCTGCTCGGCGTGCCCGTCGGCGCCACGATCATGGCGCTGTTCGACCTCTACAAGCGCAGGTACGAGTTCTCCGAGGCCGCCGAGGCGGTGGCCGTCGCCGCGGCCGCGGGCGAGCCGGTCCAGGAGTCGGTGCGGGCCGAGCTCGACCACTACGACATCTGACCACGACGACATCTGAGGGCGACGCAGCCTGACGGACCTCCCGCCCCCCGGCATACGGTGGAGGCATGACGAGCACGCGCACCGAACGAGACAGCATGGGCACCGTCGAGGTGGCCGAGGACCGCTACTGGGGGGCGCAGACGCAGCGCAGCCTGGGCAACTTCGACATCGGGCGGGACACCTTCGTGTGGGGCTCCCCCATGATCCGGGCCCTCGGCATCCTCAAGAAGTCGGCGGCCCTGGCCAACGCCGAGCTGGACCAGCTCCCCCAGGACGTCGCCGACCTGGTCGTCCGGGCCGCCGACGAGGTGATCGCCGGGCGACTCGACGACCACTTCCCCCTCGTCGTCTTCCAGACCGGGTCCGGCACGCAGTCCAACATGAACGCCAACGAGGTGGTCTCCAACCGCGCCATCGAGCTGGCCGGCGGGGTCATGGGGAGCAAGGAGCCGGTGCACCCCAACGACCACGTCAACCGCGGCCAGTCCAGCAACGACACCTTCCCCACGGCCATGCACATCGCCGTGGCCCTCGAGCTGACCGAGCGGCTCTATCCCTGCGTCGAGGCGCTGCGCGACGAGCTCGCCCGCAAGAGCGAGGAGTTCGCCGACGTCGTCAAGGTCGGACGCACCCACCTGCAGGACGCCACCCCCATCACCCTCGGGCAGGAGATCGGCGGCTGGGTCGCCCAGGTCGACCAGGCCCTCGACGCCGTCCGCCAGTCCGAGGGCCGCGTCCTCGAGCTCGCGATCGGGGGCACCGCGGTCGGCACCGGGCTCAACGCCCACCCGGAGTTCGGCGCGCTCGCGGCCCGCAAGATCGCCGACGAGACCGGCCTGGACTTCGTGCAGGCGCCCAACCTCTTCGCGGCGCTGTCCGCGCACGACGCCCTCGTCGGCGTGAGCGCGGCGCTGCGCACGCTGGGCGGCGCGCTGATGAAGATCGCCAACGACGTCCGCTGGCTCGCGTCCGGCCCCCGCAACGGCATCGGCGAGATCACCATCCCCGAGAACGAGCCCGGGTCGAGCATCATGCCGGGCAAGGTCAACCCCACCCAGTGCGAGGCGCTGACCATGGTCGCCACCCGCGTCTTCGGAAACGACGCGACCGTCGCCTTCGCCGGGTCGCAGGGCAACTTCCAGCTCAACGTCTACAAGCCCGTGATGGCGCACGCCGTGCTCGAGTCGATCCGGCTGCTCTCCGACGCGTGCGAGTCCTTCCGGGTGCACTGCGCCGTCGGCATCGAGCCGCAGCGCGAGCGCATCGAGGCCAACCTCGAGCAGAACCTCATGGTGGTGACCGCGCTCAACCGGCACATCGGCTACGACAAGGCCGCCGCCATCGCCAAGCGCGCCCACAAGGAGGGCACGACCCTGCGTGAGGCGGCGATCGCCAGCGGCGACGTGGGCGAGGCCGACTTCGACCGCTGGGTCGTGCCGATGGACATGACCCACCCGTCCGCCTGACCCGCTCCTCCCCTAGCACCACCCCCCGACACAGCCCGCAACATCGTGAGGGTTTGGTCCAACATCCTTGGACCAAACCCTCACGATCTGCGTGGGTCCGGGGCAGCGGGCTAGGCGGGCGCGTGCAGCAGCTCGAGCATCTCGGGCAGGTCGAAGTACTCGCAGATCGCGATCGCCGAGCGTTCACCCGTCGCCGGGTCGGCCCCGGCGTCGAGCAGGAGACCCACGATCGTCGCGTTCCTGCGGAAGCACGCCGACGCCAGCGCGGTCTGCCCGTTGTCGTTGACCCGCTCGGTGTCGGCGCCGCGCGCGAGCAGCGCCGACACGAGCTCCGCGTGCTGGTGGTACGCCGCGAGGATCAGCAGCGTGTCGCCCTTGGAGTTGGTCAGGTTGACCGGCAGACCCTCGTCGACGAGACGAGGCAGCTGCGGGTCGCCGTCGCGAGCCAGGTCGAAGCATCCCTGCAGGAAGGCCAGCTCCTCCTCGGTCAACGGCTCCATCAGCAGGGGCGGCCCTGCGGGGCGCGGGCCGCGGTCTGGCCGGCGTCGCGCTGCACGACCCCGCCGAGCGCGTCGTCGATGCGTCGCAGGATGTCGTCGTCGAGACGCACCCCGGCGGCCTTGACGTTGTCCTTGATCTGCTCCGGGCGGGAAGCCCCGACCAGGGCGGCGGCCACGTTGTCGTTCTGCAGGACCCACGCGACGGCCAGCTGCGGCATCGTCAGCCCGGCGTCCTTGGCGACGGGGACCAGCTGCTGCACGGCCTCGAGCACGTCATCGCGCATGAGGTCGCGCATGCTCTGGCCCGCCTCGGAGTGTCCGGCGCGGGTGTCCGAGGACGGCTGCTGACCGGGGAGGTACTTGCCGGAGAGGACGCCCTGCGCCATGGGGCTCCACACGATCTGGGAGATGCCGAGCTCCTCGCAGGCGGGGACGACCTCGGGCTCGATGACGCGCCACAGCATGGAGTACTGCGGCTGGCTCGAGACCAGCGAGATGCCGAGGTCCTTGGCGAGGGCGTGACCAGCGCGGATCTGGTCGGCGGTCCACTCGCTCACGCCGATGTAGAGCGCCTTGCCCTGCCGGACGATGTCGGCGAAGGCCTGCATCGTCTCCTCCAGCGGCGTCTCGGTGTCGAACCGGTGCGCCTGGTAGAGGTCGACGTAGTCGGTCTGCAGGCGGCGCAACGAGCCGTCGATCGACTCCATCACGTGCTTGCGGGACAGTCCGCAGTCGTTGTGACCGCCGGGCCCGGTCGGCCAGTAGACCTTGGTGAAGATCTCCAGCGACTCGCGCCGCTCGCCCTTGAGGGCCTCGCCGAGGACGGTCTCGGCCTTGGTGTTGGCATAGACGTCGGCGGTGTCGAAGGACGTGATCCCCTCGTCGAGGGCGGCGCGCACGCACTGCTTCGCCGTCTCGTTCTCGACCTGGGAGCCGTGGGTGAGCCAGTTGCCGTAGGTGATCTCGCTGATCTTGAGACCGCTGTTGCCGAGGTATCGAAACTCCATGCCAGCCACCGTAGGCCGCATCGGCGGCTCGTGGGGAGTCGCGCTTAGGCGCAGTGCACGCAGCGGGCGGTCGTGGGGCGGGCGACGAGCCGTCCGGCGGGGACGGGCTCGCCGCACACCTCGCAGCGCCCGTCCCACCCGCCGTCGAGCCGGGCCGTCGCGGCGTGGATCTCGGCGAGCCGGGCACGCACGTCCCGCAGGAGCGCGGCGGTCTGCTCGCGGTCCCAGGCGATGGTCTGGCCCTCGGGGTCGTGCTCGTCGTCGGCGTTGCTGGACCGGCTGGCGTCGACGATGCGCGACCGGTCCTGCTCCAGGTCCCGGACGCGCTCCAGGGTCTGTCGGCGCAGGGCGTCGAGGGCGGTGCGCACCTCGGGAGGGACCATCCCAGCAGTATGCCGGTCACGCCTGCCTGGCGTCGGCAGCGCGACGCATCCTGAATCGTATGATATTTGCGTCATGACGCCGGGCTTCGTCATACTTGTCAGTGGTGACACAACGGGGTGCCCGCACCATGCACACCGACGACAGGAGGTCACCCGATGACTCGCATGAAGACCTGGCTCCGTTCCTTCGACCGCTGGACGCTCGCCGCGTTCAACCCGGAGGTGCCGGGCTACCGGGGTCGCTGACCGACCCCGACCGCTCACGACCGAAGGCCCCGCCGCGTCCCCCGCGTGGCGGGGCCTTCGGCGTCCGAGTACGCCGAGGACGCAGAAGACGCAAGGTGCGCATCGGTCCTCGATAGGGTCGACGGATGGATCCGAGCCCGCTGAGATATCTGTCCGACGCCGAGGTCCAGGGGCTGCTCCCCGAGCCGAGGACCGCCGTCTCGCTGGCGCGCCGAGCCCTCGTGGCGCGGGCCGAGGGGCGCGCGCAGGTGCCGCCCAAGCCGGCCGTCCGCCTCGCCGGTGACGGCTTTGCCAACGCGATGCCCGCGGCCGTGCTCGACGAAGACCTGCTCGGGTGCAAGTGGGTGACCCTGGTCCCCGACAACCCCGCCCGCGGCCTGCCCACCGCCCAGGGCGTGATGATCCTCAGCGACGCCCGCACCGGCGAGACGCGGGCCCTGATGGGGGCCGCCGCCCTCACCGCTCAGCGGACCGCCGCCGTCAGCGGCGCCTGCCTCGACGCGCTCGGTGACCGGTCGTCGCCCGTCGCGTTCCTCGGCGCGGGGGTCCAGGCGCGGTCGCACCTGCTGGTGCTGGAGGCCCTGGGGTATGCCGAGACCCGGGTCTACGCCCGCCGCCCCGAGGCGCGCGAGGACCTGTCGGCGTGGGCGGCCGAGGCCGTGCCCACCTTGAGGCTCGAGGTCACCGACGACCCGAGGGCCGCGGTCGAGGGCGCCGGCACCGTCATCACGCGGTTGAGCATCGGCCTGCGCGGCCAGGAGCTGGACCCGGGGTGGGTGCGCGAGGACGCGCTGCTGCTGCCGCTGGACTACTCGAGCAGCGTCGGCAGCCGGCTCGCCCGCGAGGCGACCCTGGTCTCGGACGACGTCGAGCAGCTGGCCGCCGTCGCCCCGGCCAAGCTCGCCGCCGACTATCCGCCGGCCACCGGGTGGACGGGCGACGCGATCCGTCAGCCTCGGCCTGCCGGACGGCTCGTCTGCCAGAACCTCGGCATCGCGGCGACCGACGTCGTCTTCGCGGCATACGTCGCGGACCGGGCCGCCGACCGCGGGGCCGGCACGGTGCTCGCCCGCTGACCGCGGGCGTCGAGCGACCGTCGAGTCTCCCGGCTGACAACCTCCCCCCGGCCCGGCCGCCCTGGTGGGATGAGAGCGTCAGCCCACGACCAAGGAGACGCGACCGTGAAGCGCATCGGCTACTTCCTGTCCTGCGAGGAGTACTCCCCCACCGAGATCGTCGAGCAGGCCCGCCTCGCCGGGGAGGCAGGCTTCGACGCCCTGTGGATCAGCGACCACTTCCACCCCTGGACCAACGAGCAGGGCGAGTCCGCCTTCGTGTGGTCCGCGATCGGCGCGATCAGCCAGGTCTGCGACCTCCCGGTGACGACGGCCGTGACCTGCCCGACCGTGCGCATCCACCCGGCGATCATCGCGCAGGCCGCCGCCACCAGCGCCGCGCTCCTCGGCCCCGGCCGCTTCACTCTTGGCGTCGGCTCCGGCGAGGCGCTCAACGAGCACATCCTCGGCGACGTCTGGCCGCACGCCGACCTGCGCCTGGAGATGCTCGAGGAGGCGATCGGCCTGATCCGGCGCCTGTGGACCGGCGAGGTCGTGTCCCACGAGGGCGTCCACTACACGGTCGACACGGCCCGGATCTACTCCCTGCCTGAGGAGCTGCCGCAGATCTACGTCTCGGCGTTCGGGCCCAAGGCGCTGGACCTGGCCTGCCGCGTCGGCGACGGCTTCATCTCGGTCATGCCCGACGCCGAGGGGGTCTCGACCTTCCGCCAGGCCAAGGGCGCCCACGCCCCGACCCAGGCGGGCTTCAAGGTCGGCTGGGGCTCGGACAAGGAGCAGGCCATCGACGACGCCTACCGCCTGTGGCCCAACGCGGGGGTGCCGGGCGAGCTGAGCCAGGTGCTGCCGAGCCCCCAGCACTTCGAGCAGGCGGCCGAGCTCGTGACCCGCGACAAGATCGCGGGGTCGGCGACCTTCGGCGACTCCGTGCAGGAGCACGTCGACGCGTTCACGCCGTTCGTCGAGGCCGGGTTCGACGACGTCTACGTCGCCAACATGGGGCCGCGCTACGCCGAGATGATCGAGGCGTACGGCAAGGAGGTCCTGCCCGAGCTGCGGTCTCGTCACGTGCGCGCCTGACCGCTGCGCCCACCCGTCCCGTCATACCGCCCTCGACCACCAGGAGTCCTCATGACCCACGACACCAGCCGGACCGACCAACCGACGACCCGGCCACGCACCCCGCTCGCCGCACCCCTCCACGCGATCGAGAGCTCCACCGCGCTCGATCCCGTCGTGGCGGTGGGCGATCGCGTCTCCGGGGCGATCGTCGCCGACGACCTGCGGCGCCAGGTGCTGCAGGGCGCCTGGCTCGGCCACGCGCTGCACCCCCTGCTCGTCGAGGTGCCCATGGGCACGTGGATGAGCGCGAGCCTGCTCGACCTCGCCGGCGACGACGCCTCGCGCGACGGGGCCCGCCTGCTGACGGGCGTCGGCGTGCTGGCGGCCGTTCCGGCCGCGCTGTCGGGCTGGTCGGAGTATGCCGAGACCGACACCCGCTCCCGTCGCGTCGGGGTGGTCCACGCCATCGCCAACGGCGCCGGTGCCGGGCTGCAGGTCGCGTCGTGGGTGGCGCGTCGCAACGGTCAGCACCGGCTCGGCGCGGCCCTGGGGCTCGTCGCCCTCGGCGCCGTGGGGGCGGGCGGCTTCCTCGGCGGGCACCTCGCGGCGGCGCGCAAGGTCGGCACGCACGACCCCTCCTTCATCCCCGAGCAGCCCTACCTCAGGTAGTCACGTCCGCCCGGGTTGGCACGCCAGGTCGATGTGACGACCTCAGGTAGGCACATCCACCCGGGTTCGCACGCCTGGCCGATGTGTCGACCTGAGGCAGGCACATCCGCCCAGGTTCGCACGCCAGGCCGATGTCTCGACCTCAGGCAGATCCGGCGGAGCCGCCGTCGGGGCACTCTCGGGCATGCCGGTCGCGACCGCTCGCCTAGGACGCGACGACCCGGACGGCCGATCGGTAGACCCACGGCACGTGGGCCGCAGCCGTGACCAGGTGTCGTCGCACGAACGCCGATCGCGTGGCCACGACGAGCCCGCCCGTGAGCGCCCGGGCGGGCAGCCCGATGGTGTGCCAGTGCGCCTCGTAGCGGCTGGGGTCACCGGCCGCGACGGCCTCCACGGCGGCCCTCGCCTGTCGCCACCCGAGCGTCAGCCCCTCCCCCGTCAGCGCGTCGACGTAGCCCGCGGCGTCGCCGGCCAGCAGCACCCGACCGGCAACCTGACGCGCCGCGCGCTGCCGCAACGGTCCCGCACCGCGCACCTCGTCCAGAGGCTCGGCGCCCGCGAACCTGTCTGCCAACCTAGGGATCTCGGCGAGGTGCTCCAGGAATCCCCCGACGCGACCGGTCAGCACCGCGACCCCCACGACGTCCTCGGCGACCGGCGTGACATAGGCCTCGCAGGACCGCCCCCAGTGGACCTCCACGTGGTCCGTCCACGGCGCGACCCGGTAGTGCCGTCGCAGCCCACGCCTCCGCGGCGCCCGCGACGGACGGTCGAGCCCGAGCAGCCGTCGCGTCGGCGAGAGCAGCCCGTCGGCCGCCACCACGTGCCCGGCGCGCACCTCGCCTCCCCCGGCCAGCCCCACCGTGACCCCGCCGTCGTCCTGGGCCAGGTCCACGACTCGATCCTGCACCTGCCGTATGCCGTCCCCCGCCGCCTCCGTGGCCCGGGTCAGGGCGGCGTGCAAGGTCGTGCGGCGCACGCCGAGCCCAGGCCGCGGCCCGACCGGTGCGTCGGCAGATGGGCCGCGCCCGTCGAGGGACCTGCCGTCGACATACCGGATGCCCCGGATCGGGTGACCGTCCGGGTGGACCCCGAGAGCCGCGAGCTCGGCCACGCCGGCCGGCATGATGCCCTCGCCGCAGGCCTTGTCCACCGGCGACGGGCGGGGCTCGACGACGACGGCGCTCATCCCGAGCCGCGCCGCGTGCAGCGCCGCGACGAGCCCGACCGGCCCGCCGCCGACGACGACCAGATCCACGTCCGCCCTGGCGTGAGCGTCGGCCCCGGTGCCTGGTGCTCGGGGGTCCCTCGCCACCGTCAGGCCGTCTCGTCCAGCGCGCGCAGCGCCTGCTCCTCGACCCGGATGCGGCGAGCCAGCAGGGCGGCGTTGGCGATCGTGAATCCCGCTGCAGTCCAACGGGACCCGTGCACCATCGGCAGGGCGACGCCCTCGACGACGACGGCGACGTAGTTGGGGTGGTCCAGGTAGCGGTAGGGGCCGCCCGTGACCCGGGAGGCGCCGGGCACCACGATCACGCGCGTGTTCCACTGCGGACCGAGGGTGCGGATGCACCACCAGCGCAAGGCCTGGGCGGCGCCGACGCCGGCGAGGGCGACCCACCCGCCGCGCCCGAACCGCCGCCCGCCCCAGTGCATCTCGGCGAGGCACGCCCCGAGCAGCCCGGTGTGCAGGGCCACCATGGCCGGGTAGTGCTCGCGCCCCACCTCGTGCCCGCTCTGGGCGAGGGACCAGGCAGCGTTGCGGCGCGACACCACCAGCTCCGCGAGGCGCTCGGCCGCGACGACGGCGACCAGTCCGGCATACGCCGTCTGGCTCCTCATCGGGCGTCCTCGGGCGCCCGCAGCAGGACCATCTCGAGGCAGAAGCCGGGGCCCATGGCGAGCAGCATCCCCAGCGACCCGGGCCGTGGTGGGCGGGTCCGGAGCGTGTCGGCGAGGACGTGCAGCACCGACGCCGAGGACAGGTTGCCGATCGCGGCGAGGGAGTCCCAGGTGACGCCGAGGGCGTCGCGGGGCACCTCGAGCGCCTCTTGCATGGCCTCGAGGACCTTGGGGCCGCCGGGGTGCGCGACCCACCACTCGATGTCGTCACGCGTGAGGTCGTGCAGCGCCAGGAACCCGTCGACGTCCTCGCGGACGTGCGAGCGCACCAGCTCGGGCACCTCGACGCCGAGGACGATCCGCAGCCCCGTGGCGCCGACGTCCCAGCCCATGGCGCGCTCGGTGTCGTCGTAGAACCGCGAACGGGTGTCCAGCACCTCGGGCCGGGTGGGCGTCGAGCCGGACGACCGGTCTGGTGCTCCCTGGTCGGTCGCCCGCTCGGCGGCCCGGTCGGCGCCGAGCATCACCACGGCCGCTGCTCCGTCCCCGAAGAGGCCGCTGGCCACCATGTTGGCGGGCGTGGTGTCGTCCCGCTGCACGGTGAGGCTGCACATCTCCGTCGCGACCAGCACGGCCACGTGCGCGGGATGACCGACGAGATGGTCGTGCACGCGGGCGATCCCGGCCGCTCCCGCGACGCACCCCAGGCCGACGAGCGGCACGCGCCGCACGTCGGACCGCATGCGCAGGCGCGCGGCGATCCGCGCGTCGATCGACGGCACGGCGAGACCCGTGACGGTGGCGCTGACGAGCAGGTCCACGTCGCGCGGTGCGAGCCCCGCCTCGGCGAGGGCCGCCTCGACGGCCTGGCACCCGAGCTCGACCGCCGCCTCGATGAAGGCGTCGTTGGCCTCGCCGAAGTCCGCCAGTCCCACGTAGCGCTCGAGCGGCAGGGCCAGGTGCCGTGTCCGCACCCCCGCGTTGGCGTGCACCTGGTCGAGCATCCGACGCCGGGCACCGGACGCGGCACCGGTGAACTCCGCCACCGCGTCGGTGATCTCGTGCTGAGAGTAGCGGTGCGGCGGCAGCGCCCCGCGGACGGCCACCACGGCGCTGGGGAGCGCAGGCCTCCGCCCGAGGCCGCCCGGGCCTAGCGTGGGCTCATGCCCGCTCCCCTGCTGTCCTTGCTGGCGACCACCTGCCATCCGGGCCCGACCGCGGTCGTCACCGGCCTCACCACGGCCCTCGCGGTCGGCTGCGGTCTGCCCCGCCGACGGGTCCTGCTCGTGGGCGCGACCGTCCTGTCCGGGCAGCTGACCATCGGTTGGAGCAATGACCTGCTCGACGCCGGGCGCGACCGGGTCGCGGGACGCGTCGACAAGCCGCTCGCCGCCGATCCGGGGGCGGCGAGGGTGGTCCGCCGGGCCCTCGGGGTGGCCGCTGGTGCCTGTCTGCTCCTGTCGAGCAGGTGCGGTGGTGCTGCCGGAGTCGTCCATGTGGTCCTCGTCGTCGGGTCGGGCTGGGCATACAACGCTGGTCTCAAGCGCTCGACCGCCTCGATCCTGCCGTATGCCGTGGCCTTCGGGGGGCTTCCGCACGTGCCGCATCTGACCAGAGGTGGTCCGCGCCAGGGCCCGGCGCCGTTGTGGCAGACGGTCGCCGGCGCGCTTCTCGGCTGCTCCGCCCACCTGCTGAACGTCCTGCCCGACCTCGACGACGACGCCGCCACCGGGGTGCGCGGCTACCCGCACCGGTGGTCCCCGGCGTCGCTGCGGGCCCAGGCCGTGGCTGGGCTGGCCGGCGCCCAGCTCGCCGTGCTGGCCGGGGCGCGCCCACCCGCTCGATCCGCACGCGTCGCGGTGGGGCTCGGTGCTGCGCTCGCGGCGGGCGTCCTCGGCGGTCGTGGCAAGGCACCGTTCTGGTGCGCGGCCGGGATGGCCGTCTGCGACGTGGCACTGTGGGCGGTGGCGGGGCGAGGATGGGACGGAGGCACCCCACCGTCGTGGACGCCACCACCATCGACAGCTCCAGCAGCTGCGCCATCACCAGCAGGACGAGGAGAGATCGCATGAGGTTCACGCGGAGCGGCGGGCAGTCCGCCCCCGGGCCGCAGGACTGGTTCAGCGGCGCGGTCTACATCGACGGGATCCGCAACCCGGACGAGCAGTCCGCGGTGGGCTGCGCGCACGTGCGGTTCACGCCGGGCGCCCGCACCGCGTGGCACACCCACCCCAAGGGCCAGACGCTCTACGTCACCGACGGCATCGGGTATGTCGCGAGCCGTGGCGGCGAGGTGCGCGAGATCCGCCCGGGGGACGTCGTCTACATCGAGCCGGGCGAGGAGCACTGGCACGGCGCGACGCCGGACCGCTTCATGGCGCACGTCGCGATCCAGGAGGCGGACGACCAGGGCGAGGTCGTGACCTGGCTGGACCACGTCACCGACGAGGAGTACGGCGCCTGACCCGCCCACCGGCTGCCCGGCTCACCTGCTCACCTATTCGCCCGCTCACCCGCTGACGCGTCAGGCGGGCAGCGGCTCGGTCGCGTGCAGCCGCCCGTCGACGAGCTCAAGCACCCGGTCGGCATAGGCCACGATCATCGGGTCGTGGGTGGTGACCACCGCGGTCATGCCCCGTTCCCGCACCAGCTGCACGATGAGCGTCATCACCTCGCGCGCCGTCTCGGAATCGAGCTGCCCCGTGGGCTCGTCGGCGAGGAGCACGGCCGGCTCACCGACGAGGGCCCGGGCGAGGGACACGCGCTGCTGCTGCCCGCCCGAGAGCTGGCGCGGCGTCTGTCGCGCGTGCGGTCCGAGGCCGACCCGCTCGAGCACCTCGGCCACGCGACGGTCCCGCTCCCCCGGGTCGGTCCGGGTCAGCCGCAGCGGCACGGAGACGTTCTCGGCGGCGGTGAGCTCGAGCACGAGCCCGAACGACTGGAACACGTAGGCCACGTGCTCGCGGCGCAGCCTGAGCCGGCCCGCCTCGTCCAGGGCGCGCACGTCGACGCCGTCGACGCGGACCTCGCCCTCGTCGGCGTCGTCCAGGCCGCCGGCGACGTGGAGCATCGTGGTCTTGCCCGAGCCGGACCGCCCGCGGACGGCCAGCAGCTCGCCGCGCGGCACGGCCAGGTCGATCCCCTGCAGGGCGTGCACCGCGCCCGCCCCCGTGCCGAAGCTCTTGGCCACTGCGCGCAGCTCGATCATCAGGTCGGTCGTCTCAGTCATGGCGCCGGTGCCTCCCTGGCTCGCCCTCGGTGTCTGCGGTGTACCCGTTGTCTCCGGTGTGCCCGGTGTGCCCGGTGTCCTCGGTGTGCTCTGTGTCCTCGGTGAGAGCGGCTCGCTCACGTCGTGTCCGGGGCGTGGCCCCGTCGTGACCCGGCCAGACGCCGATGTGGTCGCTCTCGAGGTCCAGCCGCACGCGGTCCCGCAGCTCGAGCGCGTGGGTGAACTCCCGGGGCAGCTGCAGGCGTCCAGCCCGGTCGAGCACGGCATACTCCTCGCTGACCAGGGCCGAGCGCCCCTCGGCGTCGACCTCGGTGCGCCGCAGCACCTCCGAGCTGGTGCGTCCGTCGCGGATGCCGACGGTGCGCTGGACCTGCCCCGACACCGCCTGGTCGTGGGTGACCACGACGACCGTGACGCCGAGCTCGGCGTTGGCTGTGCGGATGGCGGCGAAGACGTCGTCGGCCGTGCGGGTGTCGAGCTCGCCGGTGGGCTCGTCGGCGAGCAGGACCTGCGGGTGGTTGGCCAGGGCCACGGCCAGCCCGACCCGCTGCTGCTGCCCGCCGGACAGCTCGGCGAGCCGGCGGTCGGCGCACTCCGCGAGCCCGAGCAGGCCCAGCAGGTCACTCACCCGGCCCCCGACCTCCTCCCGAGGACGACCCGCCAGGCGCATCGGGACGGCTACGTTCTCGGCGGCCGTGAGATAGGGCAGCAGGTTGTCGCTCGCCTGCTGGTAGAGGAACCCGACCGTCTCGCGGCGGAAGCGCAGCCGCTCGCGACGCCGCATGGCGACGAGGTCGTGCCCCGCGACCCTCGCGGCCCCGGCGGTGGGCCGGTCCAGCCCCGAGAGCACGCGCAGCAGGGTCGACTTGCCGCTGCCGGACGCACCGACGACGGCGACGAGCTCACCGGCGGCGACGGACAGGTCGAGCCCCTGCAGCGCCACCACCTCGACACCTTCGGACGTGAAGATGCGCACGACGTTGTCGCACTCGACGAGCGGTCTGCCCCGCTCCGCCTCGGTCTGGGTCGTCGTCATCACTGGTCTCCTGCCCTGAGGTGGCGCGTGAGGCTGAGTCTGGTGGCGGATCGCAGGTCGAGCGCCACGACGGCGCTGACCAGCACGGACAGGCCGATCGCGATGGCGGCGACCGTTGGCCAGGACGGGACGAGCCTCGGATAGGCCTCCCCGCCCGCGAAGGGTGCCAGGTCGACCAGCCGAGGGAGCAGCCAAGGCAGGCCGAGCCCGGTGGCCAGGCCCGTGACCACGGCGGCCAGGGCGGGCGGCAGCACCTGGACGAGCACGACCGTATGCCGGTCGCGCGCGGGCATGCCGAGCACCCGGGCCCGCGCGAGGAGCTGTCGACGCGCCGCTGCCGTCGCGGCGGTGAGGGCATAGGCCGCGAGCGCGGCCAGGAGTGCCGCCGCGAGCGACGTGAGCAGGACGACGAGCAGCACGTGGCGCGAGAGCGGCTGGTCGGCGGCGCGGGCGGCCACCGTCGTGCGGTCGACGGCCTGCTCGACCAGCGGGCTCAGCGTCCGTGCCTCGGCCACGAGCGAGGCGGACGCGACGGGGGTGGCGCGCACGAGAAGGGTGGTCGTGGGGACCGGTGATCCCGTCAGGCGTTCGACCTGGTCGCGCGGCGCCAGGGCGATCAGCTGCGTCGTGGTGTCCTGCAGGCTCTCGTCGACCACCACCGTGCGGACGGGGGCCGAGCGCCGGTTGATCTCGATCCGCAGCCCGGGCTGGTGCAGGACCGGCCGGTCACGCCCCACCACGAGGGTGACCCCGTCGCCCTGCGGGGAGGTCGAGGTGGAGGTCGCCGTGGAGGTCGCAGTAAACGTCGACGTGGGGGTCGCCGTGGACGTCGACGCCTCGTGCACGGCGATCGGCGTACCGGCTCGCACGGAGGCGACCTCCTGGACGGAGCCGACGCGGACCGCCACCTGCGCCCGTGCGTCTGCGCCGGTGCTGTCCGAGAGCAGCTGTCCGCTGGTCTCCCCCAGGGCGGCCACGGCCTGCACCCCCGGCTTGCGCCGGACGGCGTCGACGACGGATGCGTCGAGGCGCGACCCGGTCACCTGCGCGTCGGCTCCCACCTCGCGCCAGGTCTGCAGCTCGCGGGCCTGGACCAGGGTGTGGCCGAGCGTGGAGGTCAGGACGGCGAGTGCCGCCGCCACCGTGAGGGCCACGAGGGGAAGTCGCGAGGCGCCACCCGCGCGGGCCGCCTGCGTCAGCCCCAGCCAGCTGCGTCCGCCCGGGCGACGGTCGACGATGCGGGCGGCGACGCTGGACGCGGCGCGCACCAGGGCCAGGAGCAGCAGGCCCACCACCACCGCCACGAGCGCGGGCACGGCTTGGACGAGGGGGTCGGGGGTGATGTCGCCCGTGCTCAGCTGCGCAGCGCGGCCAGCGGTGATGAGGTCGTCGCGAGGTGTGGTCGGCTCGGCCGGCCGTTGGCGCACGGTGATCACGGCCAGCACGGCCAGCGCCACGAGTGCCAGCACTGGCGCCAGCCTGGAGGCGGCCCCGACCCGCGCGAGCCGCCCGCCCCGCTGCCCGCGGCCACGATCCCGCGCCCCGAGGACCGTGGCACCGACGTGCGCGAGGACGGCTGCTGCGGCCAGCCCCAGGGCCCACCAGGGAGGCAGGACGGACTGGGTGGTGAGCGCGGCGACGCCCCATCCCAGCGCCGCGCCGAGGACGACCGGCATGCTCACGTCCAGGGCCGCCAGGAGGCCGAGCCGGCTCATAGAGGCCCCACGTGATCGGAGCAGGTCGTCGTCCCGCCGCCGTCGCTCGGTGCGCAGGCGGGCGAGGAGCACGGCGAGCGCCGCCGCCAGCACCAGCAGACCGGTTGTGACGGTGCCGTCGACGAGCCGCGTGGCGCGCACCCCGTCCCGCCACGACGACAACGTGCCGGAGAGGGTCGAGCGGACCGACACCGCCCCGTCCGTGACCTCGCTCGGCGCCGAGGCCACCCGGGCGAGCCCGCTCGTGAGTGCCGGGAGGTCGGCCGGTCGGACGCGTCGGTCGTCGACGCGCCAGGTCCAGGAGTAGTTCACGGTGTTGCTGAGCGCGGGGATGGCGACGACCTGCTGGTGCACGTCCGGCGAGAGGACGAGCCCGACCGCGGGTTGGACGCCACCGTTGGCGCCGCCCTCCTCGATCAGGCTGATCCCGGCGAGCTGAGGCATCCACTGCCAGAGGTCGTCGCGGGGGTCGGTGGGCTCGTAGATGCCGGAGACCAGCAGGTGCAGCCGGGTCGCCGTCCCCGAGGCGGCCGGCATGGTCCACCGCTCGCCGACCTTGGTGCCCCACGAGTCGGCGGCGACCTTGGAGAGTGCCACCTCGAGGGTGGGGATGGTCTCCGGGGGCAGCGTCGCCGGGTCCGGCAGCCCCGGTCCGGCCGTCTGCACGCTGAGGTCCTCGGTGGCCGGCACCGCCGGCAGCACGTGGCGCTCGGCCGAGGGGCGCGGTGCCCGTCCGGCGGTCCAGCGCACCCGGGACTCGAAGGCCGGCGTCAGCACCAGCTGCGAGCTGCGAACGACGCCCTGGGGGGTGGGTGCGAGCGGTTGCGCGTCGTTGGTCGCGGCCATCGGCCGGACGGGGCCGTAGAGCTGGGAGGTCTCCGGGCCCCACAGCCGTTGCACGGACGTCGCGACACGGGCGAACGGCGCGGCTGGATCACCGCCCGGGAACCCTGCGCCGATGCCGGTGGGCAGGGTGACCAGGACCGAGCGGCCCATCACCGGAGCCCGGCGCAGGCTCTCGCCGAGCCAGTCGCGCGAGGCGCGGTCGGTCAACGCCGGCAGCATGGTCACCAGGGCCGTCGTGACGGCGACGACCAGGGCCGTGAGGAGCGTCAGCCCGCGCGTCGTGCGGGCTGACGCAAGCACCAGGCGAGACCAGGTCATCACGTCTCCCCCTCTGCCCCGCAGGCTTGGCCGCCTCATGCCGTGTCCCCCTCGCGCAGCAGGCTCGACCAGCTGCGCGCCGGCGGCCGCAGCGCGAGCAGCCCGGTCAGCCACAGCGCGGCCGCCAGCGCACCGGCCGCTGCGACGACCTGGCCCCAGGGCACGACGGGAGTGGTGCCGGCCCCCTCGACGGACCAGGCGGGGATGACGACGACGGCGGCGAGCAGCCCGACCGCGGTGCCCGTCAGGACCGCGACGAGCACCTGGGCGAGCTCGCTCCCCCACACGGATCGGCGCAGCAGCGCGGCAGGCACCCCGAGCGCGTGGAGGACCGCCCGGTCGCGCTGGCGGGCCCGGGCCGCCGCCGCCGTCCCCGCGAGACCCGCGACGACCGCGAGCGCTGCGCTGGCCGTCAGCAGCAGGGCGAGCACACCCCGCAGGGCAGCGGGGGCTACGTCGGAGCGGAGTCGGGCGAGCGTCTCGGCCTGCGTGGCGACGGTGAGGACCCCGCCCTGCCCGGCCTGCGGCGCGGATGCCGGGTCGGGGACGCGCGTCCCCCACACCTGCCCGGGCTCGAGGGGTGGGAGCAGGAGGTCGGCCCCGGAGCTCCCCCTGGCACCCGTGGTCTGCAGCGTCCGCAGGTCCACCAGAGCAGCGCGCTGCGCATCGCCTTGGCCAGGGACCCGGTCGACCACCCGAGTCACGCGCAACCGGACCGTGCGACCGGCGACCGGCAGCTCGACGGTCTGCCCCGGCCGGGCCTCGAGGGCCTCTGCGAGTCCGCGCGAGAGGACGGCGGGGACCGGGTCGACGCGCGGCTTCGCCACCACCGCCTCGGCGCTCAGGCCTCGGCTGCCCTCGGTCGTGGTGGTCAGCGGGACCGGAGCGGGCAGCAGGGAGGTGCGCGACCCGTCCGGCCGGCGGACGGTGAGGGAACGGAGGGTCATGTCGGCAGGGGGATAGAGCATGGTGGCGGAGACGAGCTCGAGCGGCTCGGGGACAGCGCGCCCCACACCGGTGCCGAGGGTGCCGCGATAGCTGACCTGGGTGCTCGGCGTCCCGGCAGTGAGCGCGAGGGCGTGGCGGTAGCCCTCGCCGTCGTCGAGCAACAGCTGCAGCTCGGGCAGGCCGGACCTGTCCTCGAGCGACTCCAGGGTGCCGACGACCGTGGCCTCGAGGGTGAGCGCGCCCGCGGGAGAGGGCGCGCCCGCGGACAAGGGCGCGGTGGGCTGGACCGACGGTGCCGCCGACGTGGTGGCCGATGGTGCAGACGTGGTCGTGGCCGAGGATGTCGACGGGATCGCAGGAACGGGGGGCGGGGCAGGGGCGGCTCGCAGGCCGTGGAGGGTCGACTGCCAGGTGTCGTGCTGGGCGCGCGCGCCGGCGGGGTCGGGCACCAAGGTGGGGTCGGCGATCACGGCGTCGCTCAGGTCGACGCCGAGCAGCGTCGCCTCGGCACCGCCGACTCCCGTGACCTGCTCGGACCACACCGAGGTCGTCGTCCCGCCCAGGCCGCGGGCGACCTCGGCCGCGTGGCCCGCGTCGGGCGCCAACGTGACCACGACGGGCGCCGGGACCTCTCGCACCGCCCGGTCCTGGATCAGCTGGTCGTTGCTGGCCAGCTGGGTGACGGTGAGGGCTGCCACCGCGGCCGTCACCACGGCGAGAAGGCGGGTGCCGAGGCTCTCGGGCGAGGGATGACGGGTGCCCCACGCGGCCCAGGCGGCAGCCAGGCCACGAGATCGCCCGGCCGCGCGCGCGACGAGTCGGCCGAGCACGGGGGCGAGGCGCATCGCCACGAGCGCGAGCCCGAGGACCACCAGCGCGGGCGCGACCACGGACAGCGCATCGGCGCGCTGCTCGTCCCCGGCTCCCCGCAGGCGCCACCAGGCCAGGGCCGCCAGCAGCAGCAGGACGGCGTCGATCATGCGTGAGGTGCGACCGTGACCCCCGACCGAGCCGGCCAGCGCCGTCAGGGTGACGACCAGCATCGCCGCGATCGTGGCCCCGAGGGCGACGACCCAGGTCATGACGGTGGGCTCGACCCGGTCGGCCCCCGGCAGGACGCGCGCCAGCACAGGGGCCAGCAGCGCGGCCAGGACACCGGCGGGCAGCACGGCGGCGGCCGCCAGCCCGGCCAGCACCCCGACCTGCCCGGGCGACGCGCCACGAGTGCGCAGGAGCCGGTCGCCCCGCTCGTTGACCGCCCCGAGCAGCAGGCCCGTCAGCCCCAGCCCCACCAGGGCGACGAGCACGAGCAGGGCCGTCGGTCCGGCGATGGCGGCACGCGTGCGGACACCGTCGGCGACGGCCCGCTCGAGGGTCGCCGGCAGTCCGGTCCGCACCGCGAAACCGTCGAGCAGGGGCGCCTGCTCGAGCGCGGCCACGGCGTGACGCACGGGCGGCTCCAGCCCCGACGCGTCCGCAGGAGGCACGATCCGCCAGGTGGCCGTCGCTCCTGCGCCGAGCGCGGGCACCGTGTCGCCCGAGACCAGCAGCGGCCCCACGGTGCGGAAGTCGCCCTCGCTGATCCCCGCCCCACGGCGCGCGTCGTCGGCCCACCCTGGGGTGTCGGTGGCTCGAGTCCGGTAGGTGCCGCTGATCCGCAGGCGGGGTGGGTCCGCCTGCGTGGCCACCAGCCGGCTGAGGGCGAGGGTCTGCCCCACGCGCCACCCCAGACGCTCGGCCGCAACCTGCGGGACCGCGACGTCGCCGTCCGAGGTGGGCCAGGCCCCGCTCACCAGCGTGCTGCTCGCGACGGCGCCCGGGGCGTGCCCCAGCTCCACCCGCAGGTTGGCGGCGGCGCCCGCCACGGCGTAGCCGGACGAGGTGACCCACCGGGACACCTGGGCGCCCGGGATGCGTGAGGCGGCGGACCGCACCACGGCGTCGGTCTCGGCCAGCCCTCGGGACACGGTGCCGCTCACGACGACCGAGCGGTCGTCCAGCGGCGCCTGCCGCAGGGCCGAGGTGCGCGCGGCCCGGTCCGCGGAGTCCGCGTGGACCTGCGCCGTCGCGGCGGCCAGGCACGCGACGAAGGTGCACAGCGCAACGGCGAGCACGGCGGCAGGGCGATGGCGGACACGGCGCAGCGCAAGCCCCACCAGCACCCCGAGCGACCGCATGACGTCCTCCCCGAACCCGACGCACCGTCGCGTCGGTCCCTGCATCATGCCAGCCCCTGCCGACACACCCTCGCGCCCGCCGTGTGGCCCGGCCCTGGTCTTCAGCGCCGCCGACGGGTCGCTGCGCTGCCTGGTCCTGGAGGTGCGCGACGGACTCGTCCGCACCGTCCAGCTCCACGGCAACCCGGCCAAGCTCGGTGCCCTCGACCGGCCGGCCTGAGCGGGCACGGCGCACGAGGGACGCAGGCCGACACGATTTCGCAACGCGCCCGCAACATGAGCGTGGAAGCCTCACGCCATGGACAGGGCACGATCCAGCGGGCAGGCCCAGACCCGGCAGTCCCCCCAGACGACGCAAACGACGCAGACGTCGCAGCCGCGGACCCGGCCGATCCGCAGGCTCGGGGTCGAGGAGGAGTTCCACGTCGTCGACCTGACCACGCGCCGGCTCGCCGCCAAGGCCCCCGAGCTGCTCGAGGCGCTGGCCGACCGCACGGAGTACGTCGCCGAGCTCCAGCAGTGCGTCGTCGAGGTCAACTCGGCGGTCGTCACCGACCTGGACGAGCTGCGCGACGAGCTGCTCCGCTGCCGGGAGGGCCTGGTGCAGGCGGCGACGCCGCTGGGGCTGGGGATCGTGGCGGCCGGCTCCCTGCCGCTGTTGGTGCCCGACGAGATCGACGTCACCGAGACCCCGCGCTACCGGCGCATGCTGGCGGACTACCAGCTCCTCACGCGCGAGCAGCTGATCTGCGGCTCGCAGGTGCACGTCGACGTGGCCGACCTCGACGAGGCCTGCCTGGTCGCCGAGCACGTGGCCCCCGACCTGCCCCCGCTGCTGGCGCTGTCCGCGTCCTCCCCCTACTGGTCGGACGGGGACGACACGGGCTATGCCAGCGTGCGGAGCCTGGTGTGGAGCCGCTGGCCCACGACGGGCCTGTCGAGCGGGGCCCGCTCCGCCGCCGAGTTCGACCGGCTGGTGGCCAACCTCGTCGACACGGGCGTGATCAGCGACCCGGGGATGATCTACTTCGACGTCCGGCCGGCCGCGCGCATCAGCACGATCGAGCTGCGGATCTGCGACAGCTGCCCCTCCACCGACACCATCGTGCTGGTCGCCGGCCTGTTCCGGGCCATGGTGGACCGGGCCGTCGAGACGATCGCCGCGGGCGTCCCCCCGCTCGACCTGGCCCCCGTCGTCGGCCGCGCCGCGTCCTGGCGGGCGGCGCGCTCGGGGCTCGAGGGCGACCTCGTCGACCTGCGCTCGGGCCGCACCGCCCCGGCCCCCGAGATCATCCGAGACCTCGTCGCCTCGCTGGAGCCGTGGCTGCGCGCCAACGGCGACTGGGAGCTCGTCGACGGGCTGACCACCGCCGCCCTGCTGCGCGGCAGCTCCGCCGCCCGCCAGCGCCGGGCACGCCGCCGCCGGGGCCGGCTCACGGACGTCGTCGACCAGCTCATCGCCGAGACCGCCCGTGGCGTCGCGGCCCCGGTCGACGGCACCGAGGACCTGCTCGAGTCCTACCGGCCCCGCGAGGGGGCGGCCCCCGCGGCCTACGACGAGGCCGTCGACGAGTCCGGTGCACCGCGCCCGCCGTATGCCGACGTGGTCGCCGCCTTCCAGCGGCTGGGGACCCGGGGGCTGCGCCAGCGCGACTACGCGATCGTCGACCTGCAGCGCGCCGACGGCCTGACCTTCCGCCTGCGCGACCAGCCGCAGCCCCAGGTCTTCCCCGTCGACCTGATCCCCCGGATCGTGTCCGCGTCCGACTGGGAGCACATCAGCGCCGGCGGCGAGCAGCGGGCGCGGGCGCTCGACGCCTTCCTGCGCGACTGCTACGGCGAGGGCGCGATCTTCGCCGACGGCGTGATGCCCCGCGAGCTGCTGGACCGGGCGCCGGGCTACCGCTCCAGCGGGCGCCTCGGCGGGCCGGGCGTCCGCAACCACGTCAGCGGCCTGGACCTGGTCAGCGACGGACCCGGACGCTGGCGGGTGCTCGAGGACAACCTGCGCGTGCCCTCCGGGGTCGGCTACGCCATCGCGGCGCGCGCCCTGATGCGCCGGTTCGTGCCCGAGGTGTTCCCCCGCGGCATACGGCCCGTCCGTCCCGTCCCCGAGCTGCTGCGCGACACGCTGTCCGCCGCCGCGCAGGGGGGCGCCGCCGAGCCCGGCGAGATCGCCATCCTCTCCTCGGGCCCCACCGACTCCGCGTGGCCCGAGCACACCGGGCTGGCCGAGGCCATGGGCGTCGACGTGCTCACCCCGAGCCAGGTGTGGTTCGAGGACGGGCGACTCATGCGGCAGCGTGCCGGACGACCGGCCCAGGTGCGCGTGGCCTACCTGCGGATGGACGAGGACCTGCTGCTGTCGGCGGGAGGCCGCGACGGCCAGCCCCTGCGCGCCGGGGTCATCGAGGCGCTGCACCGGGGCACCCTGACGCTGGCCAACGCCCTCGGCAACGGGGTGGGCGACGACAAGGCCGTCTACACCTTCGTGCCGCACATGGTCCGCTACTACCTGGGCGAGGAGCCGATCCTGGACCAGGTCCCCTCCTGGCTGTGCGCCGACGCGGACTCCCGCGAGCACGTCCTGGACCACCTGGGCGAGCTCGTCACCAAGCCGATCGACGGGCACGGCGGGCTCGGGGTGCTCATCGGGCCGGACGCCACGTCCGCCCAGGTCGCCGAGCGGCGGCGCGAGATCCTCGCCAACCCCGAGCGCTACATCGGGCAGGAGCTGGTCGACCTGTCCACGCACCCGACCTTCGATGGCAACGCCCTGCGGCCGCGGCACGTGGACCTGCGGGTGTTCGTGCACCTGCGACGGCGCAGCGGCACCCGCGAGACGGAGGCGATCACGATGCCGGCCGCGCTGAGCCGGTCCGGGGCCGAGGGCAGCAAGATCGTCAACTCCTCGGCGGGTGGCGGCAGCAAGGACACGTGGATCATGACGGACGGGGAGGAGCGCTGATGTGCGGCATCTGCGGTGAGGTCAGGTTCGGCGAGCGATGTGCTCGGCCCGCGGACGTCGCGGCGGTCGAGACGATGACCGAGGCGATGGTCGCGCGCGGTCCCGACAACGGCGGGGTCTGGGCCCAGGGGCGGGTCGCCCTGGGGCACCGGCGCCTGTCGATCATCGACCTGTCGCCCCGCGGCTCCCAGCCGATGGTCGACGCCGAGCTCGGCCTGTCGATGGTGTTCAACGGCTGCATCTACAACTACCAGGAGCTGCGCGCCGAGCTCGAGGGTCACGGCTACCACTTCTTCTCGCACGCCGACAGCGAGGTGATCATCAAGGCCTACCACCGCTGGGGGCCGGACTGCGTCGAGCACCTGACCGGCATGTTCGCCTTCGCGATCACCGACGTCGACACCGGCGTGCTCACCCTGGCCCGGGACCGGCTCGGGATCAAGCCGCTCTACCTCTCGCGCCGCGGCGACCGGCTGCGCTTCGCCTCGTCGCTGCGCGCGATCGTCGACGCCGGCGACGTGGACGTGTCGCTGGACCGGGTCGCGCTGCACCACTACCTGTCCTTCCACTCCGTCGTGCCCGCGCCCCGCACGATGTTCGCCGGCATCCAGAAGCTCCCGCCGGCCACCGTCCGGACCTACCAGCCCGACGGCCGCTACACGGACCGCGTCTACTGGGAGCCGTCGTTCACCCGCCGCGAGGACCGCGCCGACTGGGACGCCCGCGACTGGGGCGACGCGCTGCTGGACTCCCTGCGCACCGCCGTCGAGCGACGCATGGTCGCCGACGTGCCCGTGGGCGTGCTGCTGTCCGGCGGCTTCGACTCCAGCCTGGTCGTGGCGCTGCTCGCCGAGCAGGGGCAGCAGGACCTGCAGACCTTCAGCATCGGCTTCGACTCGGCCGGGGGCGAGTCCGGCGACGAGTACTCCTACTCCGACCTGATCGCCGCCCGCTACGGCACCGACCACCACAAGATCCACGTCGACACCAGCCGTCTGCTGCCGGCCGTCCCCGGCACCCTCGCGGCGATGAGCGAGCCGATGGTCAGCCACGACTGCATCGCGTTCTACCTGCTCTCCCAAGAGGTCTCGCGGCACGTCAAGGTCGTGCAGTCGGGCCAGGGCGCGGACGAGGTGCTCGGTGGCTACGACTGGTACCCCCCGCTCCTGGACGTCCCCCGCGACCGGACGACCGAGGCCTACCGCCGGGTCTTCTTCGACCGCAGCCACGACGCCGTGGGTGCCCTGCTGCACCCGGACTACCGCCTCGACCACGACCCGAGCTGGGCCTTCGCCGCCGCCCACCAGGCCGATCCCGGCGCGGACACCTCCGTCGACGCCGCCCTGCGCCTGGACACGCAGGTCATGCTGGTCGACGACCCGGTCAAGCGGGTGGACACGATGACGATGGCCTGGGGCCTGGAGGGCCGGGTGCCCTTCCTCGACCACGACTTCGTCGAGCTGGCCGGCTCCTGCCCGCCCGAGCTCAAGCTCGCCGGGGGCGGCAAAGGGGTCCTCAAGGACGCCGCCCGGTCGATCCTGCCGGTCGAGGTCATCGACCGCACCAAGGGCTACTTCCCCGTCCCCGGCATCCGCCACCTCGAGGGCGAGGTGCTCGAGCTGGTCCGCGACACCCTCGGCTCGTCGGCGGCGCTCGACCGCCACGTCTTCGACGCCGACGTGCTCGACCGGCTGCTCGCCGATCCCAACACGACCCGCACGACCCTCGGCTCCAACGAGCTGTGGCAGCTCGTGACCCTGGAGCTGTGGCTCCAGACCTTCTGACGGTGATGGAGCTCTCCGGCCGCCCCACCCACGGGGCGTCCGTCGCCCCCGACGGCCGTGCCCTGGCGCACGTCGTCGACGTCGACGGCTATCCCCGAGCGGTGCAGCGCTTCCTCGAGGGGGCGCGCGCCGGCACCTGGCGGCCCGTCCGGCTGCCGGTCGACGGACCGGTCACCCGCGTGCGGCACTCTCCCGACGGTCTGTGGCTGGCCTGCCAGGTCGCGCCGTATGGCGGGGACCGCTCCCAGGTGTGGGTCGTCACGACCGACCCCGGCGACCCGCAGGCGTGGCGCGCCGACGACGATCGCGACGGGTCGGCGGAGCTCGTCGGCTGGGACGGCACGCGGATCCAGGTCACCGCCGAGCTGGAGGACGGCTCCGGCGAGTCTCGGCTGGTCGACCCGCAGACGCTCGGCGTCGAGGTCGTCGACCGGCGGGCCGAGGGCCGGTTCGTCGACTCGTGGGGCGGCGCGTCGTTGGTGCGGGTGGGCGGGCGCGGCGACCGGTCGCTGCGCCTGCTGTGGGGCGGCGAGGACACCGCGCTGCTGCGCCCGGACCCCGGCTCGGTCACGGACGCCGCCGCGATCCTCGACGACCACCGTCCCCGGCGCCTGCCGTCACGATCGGGCTGGTCGGAGCGGCTGCCCCCGCACACCTCGTGCCCGTCGGAGAGCCGCGAGGGCTACCTGCGCGTCGTGGTCCGCACCGACGTCGGGGGCGACCGGCAGCGGCTGGCGCTGCTCACGGTGACCGGCCGCGGCGTCTCGGAGCGGGTCCTGATGGCTCGTCCGGACGCCGACGTCGAGGAGTTCTGCGTCAGCGAGGACGGCACCCGGGCCGCGGTCCTGTGGAACGTCGACGGCGGCCGCAGCGAGCTCGCCCTCGTCGAGCTGGTCGACGGCACCGTCCACGAGGCCATCCCCCTGCCCGGCTGGGTCGCCACCGAGCCGAGCCTCAGCGCCGACGGCTCGATCCTGGCCCTGACGGTCGAGAGCCCCGACCGGGACCGGTGCGTCGAGATCCTCGACCTGCGCACCCGCAGCTGGGTCTCGCAGGCGTGGGTCGACGTCGAGGGCGCCACCCGCGACCCGCAGGCCGTCCTGCCGGAGCTGCTTCGCACCACGACGCGTGACGGCACGGAGGTGTCGTCCTGGTGGCACCCGGCGCAGGACCGCCCGGTCGACGGGGGCGGGCCGGTCGTCATACACCTGCACGGCGGGCCCGAGGGCCAGGAGCGGCCCGGCTGGTCGCACCTGTATCCCGTGCTCCTGCGGGCCGGCATCTCGGTCTGCGCCCCCAACGTCCGCGGGTCGGGAGGCTTCGGGCGGGCCTACTCCCACGCCGACGACGTCGGTCTGCGCTGGCGGGGCGTCGACGACGTCGAGGACGTCGTGGCGGACCTCGTCGCGCGCGGCCTCGCCGACCCGGACCGGGTGGCGTGCGTGGGCTGGTCGTATGGCGGCTACCTGACCCTCTCGTGCCTGGCGGCTCGACCCGGGCTCTTCGCAGCCGGGGCGAGCATCGCGGGGATGAGCGACCTCGGCACGTTCTACGCCACCACCGAGCCGTGGATCGCGCGGGCCGCCCTGCCGAAGTACGGCCACCCCGTCCACGACGCCGAGCTGCTGCGGACCATCTCGCCGCTGCGGCTGGCCGACCGGTTCGACGCGCCCGTGCTGCTGGTGCACGGCGCCCACGACACCAACGTCCCGCCGAGCGAGTCGCAGCAGCTCGCCGAGGCAGTGCAGGCGGCGGGCGGGACCGCGCGCTGCGAGATCGTGCCCGACGAGGGCCACGAGATCGTCCAGCCCGCCCGGCGTCGCGCGGCGGCGGAGCTGGTCCGGGACTGGACGCTGGCGGCCTTCGCCGCGGCGGTCAGCCCTGCCGGTGCGCCGTCACGAACGGGCAGGCGAACGGGTCCCGGTCACCCAGCCCCACCCGGTTGAGGTGCCGCACGACGATGCCATAGGACTCGAGCAGCCCGGCCTCGGTGTAGGGGACGCCGTGCTCGGCGCAGTGGGCGCGGACGAACGGCTGCGCCCGGCGCAGGTTGCCGCTCGGCATGCTCGGGAACAGGTGGTGCTCGACCTGCAGGTTGAGGCCGCCCATGAGCCAGTCCACCGGCCGGCCGCCGCGGATGTTGCGCGAGGTCAGGACCTGGCGGGAGAGGAAGTCGATCCTGGCGTCCCGCGGGACCAGCGGCATCCCCTTGTGGTTGGGGGCGAAGGTCGCGCCCATGTAGACGCCGAAGACGGCAAGCTGCACGGCGAGGACGGCTGCACCCAGGCCCGGCCCGAGCAGGGTGAGGACCAGGCCCGGGAGCACGGCCAGCCGGATCGTCAGGAGCACGGCCTCGGTGCCGCGGTGGCTGAGCTCGCGGTCCTGGACGACGGTGCGGACCGCGTCGGCGTGCAGGCTGAGGCCCTCGAGGGTGAGCAGGGGAAAGAACAGCCACCCCTGGCGAGCGGTGAGCCAGCCGCTCAGGCCCCTGCGCCGGGCGACGTCGTCGGGGGTGAAGAGCAGGACGCCGGGCCGGATGTCCTCGTCCGCCCCGACCTTGTTGGGGTTGGCGTGGTGGCGGGAGTGCTTGCGCCTCCACCAGCCGTGACTCAGGCCCACGACCAGGGTGGCGACCAGGCGCGCGGCCCCCTCGTTGGCGGCGCCCGTGACGAAGATCTGCCGAGGGCAGTGGCGAGGCGGGGGCAGCAGCTGCTGCGGCGCCGGCCGCGGCAGCGGTCTGGTGCTCCCGGCGCCGGGCCAAGAACCCTGACCGGATGCCGGCCCACGCGCCGCTCCCGCCCAGCCCGGGGTTGCCCCGGCCGACCCCAGCGCGCTCCAGGCGGTACTCCACCTCGGTGTTGATCGATGTACTCGTGTCCGTAGACGCTCATGACGGTGCCCTTCTCGGGTGGTGTCGCCCATCCTTCCGACACCTCCACACTGGGCTCCTGAGGTAGGCCCCCATATCGGACGGATGCCCTATCCCCACCTCCGACCCCCTCAGATCCGACCACCGGGCGCTACAGCAGGACCTGCAGCGCGGTCCGGACGGCCGGTCGGGCCTTGGGGAAGCTCTCCGCCATCGACAGCAACGTCGCTGGGCTGCTGCACTCACGCGCCAGCCATCGTCTGAGGGCCGCGTGAGCGAGGTCGGCACCCCAGTCGTGGCGCAACCGGAAGACGTCGAGGATCGTGCGCTCCGGCGAGTACAGCCCGATGCACCCGCCCCCGGGCAGCGGATGCTGGGTCCGGCCGACCTCGAAGGTGGCCGGGTCGAAGCGGTGCCAGCGCACCGGCGAGATCGTGATCCTGGGGGGCTGGCTGCCCCGCGGCAGGGCGATGTCGCTCCTCATGGGGATCTCGTCCGTCAGGTCGTGGATGGACAGGGCGGACAGCAGACAGATGGTGGCCTGCGGCTTCTTCGCGGTCGCGGCGATCAGAGCGGCGGTCGTGTCATCCGTCAGCCCTGTCCGGATGAAGGCGCCTGGCGCAACGCGTTCAAACTCCGCCTGGGCCACGAGCTGCTCCAGGCCATGCCGGCTGAGCCTGGACGTGCGCAGAGACACTCCAATGACAAAGGTCCCGGGAACTTAGCGTTCCCGGGACCTTGTGGTCGGCCTTGTCCACCTCTGTTTCACTAATTCGCTAACAGGGGTAAGGACGGCGGATCTGCGCCAGATCCGGGCGCGTCGCGACGCCAGGAACGAGGCCACTCGGAACGCGCCGCAGCCTCGCCGCAAGTGGAGCCGCTTGAGCGATGAGGCGAGAGCCATAGTCATTGCCCGGCTGGCATGTCACCATCAGACGATGAGCGAAGACCCCTGGTACGCCGAGCGCCGGGCGCGCTGGCGACCTGAGCACGTTCGCCTGCTTCTCATCGCCGAGAGCGCGCCAGACGACGGAGGCGACCTCACCAACCGTCGCTTCTTCTACGACGAGACGCTGACCTCGAAGGACAGTCTCTTCCGCGAAGTTGTCCGCGCCTTGTACGACGATCCATCACTCACCAGCGGCCCGAACGCGAAGACGCCCTGGCTGACGCAGCTCAAGGCGGACGGCGTCTTCCTCATCGACCTGGCGGCCGAACCGGTGAACTATCACGGGGCAGGGGAACGAGCGGCTGCGCTCCGCCGAAACATCCAGGCGACCGTCGACGAGGCTGAGTCGTTGAAGCCGGACGGCATCGTTTTGGTGAAGCGCAATGTCTTCGAGCTGCTGAACGCACCCATGCGCGACGCCGGCCTTCCGGTGCTTCACGATGACTTCGTCCCGTTCCCGGGGAGCGGCCAGCAGCGCCGCTTCCGCGAGCGGTTCGCGCAGGCGATCAGCTCGTTGGGATGGCTTCGGGCGACGTGAAGAAGGCGGCACCGACCGGAGAGCGCCGAAGCACTCGATCCAGTCGATGCCGCCATATGGTCGGACTGCGGTGAGGCGCGACGGCGACGGGTCACAGGCCTGATCGCGGCCGTCCATCTACGATCGGCACAACTTCGATGCGCTCGGCACCCGGCCAGCGCTCCTGAAGCACCACAGCCCACGCCAGCGCGTCGAAGAAGCTCGCGAAGCGCGCGGACGACATAAGCACGCTCGGATCTCCGGACGCCAGAGGCAAGACGATCTGCGCCAGCTTGCTCAGAGGGTCCGCATCGCGAGCGAGCCCCTGATCGAGCCTGACCGTGAGGCCGTGCTCGATGGGCTCCGTCATCAGCCGCAGCACCGCCTCCGGAACATCCGTACTCTCGCCATCGGCGTTAGGCCAGCCGACGATCACGGCGTCGCCCACGAGCAGTGACTCGCGTGCGGCAGGCACCGAAGACGGTGAACGCCCCGGGACCACCGCCGTGCAGACGGCTGAGCTGCGGGAAGCGAAGAAGCGGATCAAGACCCGTGAACAAGAAGTCGAGGTCCTGCGGCGGGCCGCGGCCTACTTCTCCCAGGCTCATCTGCCGGGAAAATGAGCTACCCGCTCGTCCGCGACCTTGCCGCCGATGGGATCCCCAGGACGGTGACGTGCCGGGTGCTCAAGATCGCCCGCCAGCCCTACTACCGCTGGCTCAAGAACCCGATCACGACCGCCGAACTCGACGAGGCCTACGGCGCCAACGCCCTGTTCGACGCCCACCGCGACGACCCCGAGTTCAGCTACCGGTTCCTCGTTGACGAGGCCCGCGACGCCGGCGAGCCGATGACGTCACGCACCGCGTGGAAGATCTGCTCCAGCAACGGCTGGGGGTCAGTGTTCGGGAAGGGCAAGAGCGGCACCAAGAAGCCCGGACCACCGGTCCACGACGACCTCTGCGCCATCACCGAGGAGAAGGGCCGCACCCGGCACGAATTCAGCGCCGACGGGCCGAACCGGCTCTGGATCGGGGACATCACGGAGCGAGCAATGATCAGAACCTGTGGATGGTCCTCGGCGGGGTGAACGCGATGGAGCGCACCTTCCCGAGGAAGATCTCGTAGTCACAGAACTCTGATCTGGACCGGCGTTGGCGCGCTGGTTCGGGAAGGTGCGCTCATGCTCAAGGTAGTCCACGACGTCGAGGTGTCCAACGAGTCGGCCGGTGGGTCGCTGCTTGATGAGATCGTCCGGGACGGCGCTCGGCAGATGCTTGCCGTCGCGTTGCAGGCCGAGGTCGCCGCCTACATCGACGCGTTCGTCGACGAGCTCGACGAGGCGGGTCGGCGGCTGGTGGTCCGAAACGGCCATCACGAGCCTCGAGAGGTCACCACGGCGGCGGGCGCGGTCCCGGTGCGTGCACCGCGGGTCAACGACAAGCGGGTCGACCCGAGCACCGGGCAACGGCAACGGTTCTCCTCGGCGATCTTGCCGGCCTGGGCGAGGAAGTCGCCGAAGGTGGCTGAGGTGTTGCCGCTGCTGTACCTGCATGGCTTGTCCAGCGGCGACTTCGGCCCCGCGCTGACCCAGTTCCTCGGCTCCGGTGCGGGCCTGTCCGCGGCCACGATCACCCGCCTGACGAAGGACTGGCAAGACGAGGCAGTCGCGTTCCACAAGCGGTCCCTTTCCGAGACCGACTACGTGTACGTGTG